>CAUVMH010000025.1:0-22483 GCA_963552835.1 uncultured Streptococcus sp.
AATTGGTGTATCACTTGTCTGAACCAACCAAAGCTAACCACCTTCGTCTTGTTTCCAGTATTCCTGAAGGAGCGCAAGCACGTGTTCTTGCTAGAACACTGAAGGATGGCCAAGACAGTTGGCTAGACCTCGGTGCCATTACATCCAGTCTCCAAACCTTCGCTATCCGAAATGGTGGCTCTCTTCTAGACGTCAAATTGGTCTGGGAAGGTGGCAAGGCCGAGTTTTATGAATTGGCGAGCTTCTATCAAGAATTAACAGAAGAAGCTGTTCAATCAAGCAAGGGCGAAGAACCAGCACCCGTTCTTGAGGTTCCTGAATTCACGGGTGCTGTCAATGCAACTGAGGCCTTGGTACATGAAGTACCAGAGTACACAGGCCCAATCTCAACAGTAGGTGACCAAACTGCTCCAACAGTAGAGAAACCTGAGTTTCAAGGTGGTGTCAATGCAGTTGAAGCCTTGGTACATGAATTTCCAGAATACACAGGCCCAGTAGCAACAGTAGGCGACCAACCAGCTCCGACAGTTGAGAAGCCTGAGTTTCAAGGCGGTGTCAATGCAGTTGAAGCCTTGGTACATGAGCTTCCAGAGTACACAGGTCTATTATCGACAGTAGGCGACCAACCAGCTCCGACAGTTGAGAAGCCTGAGTTCCAGGGCGGTGTCAATGCAGTTGAAGCCTTGGTACATGAAGTACCAGAGTACACAGGCCCATTATCGACAGTAGGTAACCAAGCCGCTCCAACAGTAGAGAAACCTGAGTTTAAACTTAGCTCTTTAGCTTCCGATCAAGGTAAGATGCCAGATTATAAGCAAGAAATGGCTAGACCAGAAACAGCTGAACAAAGCTTGCCAGCAACAGGTGAGAGCCAATCTGACACAGCTCTCTTCCTAGCAGGTGTTAGCCTAGCCCTATCCGCTCTCTTTGTAGCAAAAACAAAGAAAGACTAGTATTTAGTAAAACCTCTTAACAAGATTACGAACTCAGTTTCTTATCTTTCTCGATGAGGTTTATAGTACGTAGAAAGCCTGAGAAGAAATCTTCTCAGGCTTTTGCTAAGCACATAAATACGATACTGCTATGAAAAAATCACCCAGAGTATTCTGGGTGATAAATGTTATGGTTGTGCTGGTTGCGGATTCTGGTTTTGTTGGCCAGGGATTGTATTTGATTGTTGCGTATTATTGTTAGGATTGGTAGTCGTACTATTATTTGTGCTTGGAGTAGTTGAGCTAGACTGTGAAGTTGAGCTTTCTGATGTCGAGCTTGAACTTTCAGTTGATGGGGCTTGCTGTGGAGCAGGTGTAGTCCATGTAGAACGAGCACCATTTTTAAATACGAATTCTCCACTTCTGTAGAGCCCCTCAGGCATCGTCCAGTCACCAGGATGATCATCTTCAGAGAGATAAGTCATCATTGAACGGTAGACCTTCGCAGCGACATAGAAGCCATCACCAACGATAGGAGTAAGACGATTTGAGTAACCTGTCCAAACTGCCATTGAATATTTACGAGTATAGCCAACGAACATTTCGTCCGGAGCTACATAACCCGTATTTTTAATGTAGTTTTCAATCTCATCATCTGTATAGTTTGACGTACCAGTTTTACCAGCTTGTGGTAGCCAAGGGAGGTAGGCTCCTCGACCAGTTCCGTATGCCAAGACAGTTTTCATCATATCTGTCATCATATAGGCTGTCGTTTCTTTCATAGCACGTGTACCAGAATCAGAGAATTCTTTTGAACTGCCATCACTAAAGACAATCTTGTTGATATACATAGGTTTACGGTAGATACCGCCATTGGCAAAAGCAGCATAAGCCGCAGCCATCTTCTCGCTGCTTGCTCCATACTTTTTGTCAGATTCAGTTGTATTACTTGAAATAGCATTAGCATAGTGTATGCTTGGGTAGTCAATACCGAGTCCATTTAGGAAGGTCTTGGCACGATCGAGCCCTACTTTCTCTAGCGTTTCTACAGCCGGCACATTCCGTGATTGCTGGAGAGCATACTGGAGTGTTATGTTTCCAAAGTAACTCTTATCCCAGTTATAGACAGGGGTAGAGGTTCCAGGGTAATTATAAGGACTATCGTGAACAATCGAAGCAGTTGAATCATAAACGCCGTATTCCAAAGCAGGAGCATAGTCTGTAATAGGCTTCATGGTAGAACCCCAGTCACGGTTAGTTTCTACAGCTTGGTTTATTCCAAAGGAAACGTTACTTGATTGGTGGCGAGCACCTAATTGGGCAATGACTTTCCCGTTTGTGACATCAACGATAGTAGAGGCTACCTGTAACTCATCATCTGGATAGTTGACATACTCGTCTGTATTGTAAATATCCCAGAGACGTTGTTGGACCTTAGAATCAACGTTTGTGTAGACTTCCATACCCGTAGTTAAAAGGTTGTAACCTGTTTCCTGTTCAACTTGGTCAATCACCTCTTTGAGGTAATTATCCATGTAAGGAGGATAACTGTTAGCTGATTTTAGGCTTTGAAGTCCATCTGTAATCGGAGTATTAATCGCTTTTTCATATTGCTCAGCTGTAATATAGCCTTGCCCTTTCATCTCAGAGAGGACGAGATTACGACGTTCTTGAGCAGCTTCTGGATGCGAGTATGGATCATATTGGTTTGGAGCCTGAGGCATTCCGGCAAGGAGGGCCAATTGAGGGATGCTCAAATCTTTAAGGTCTTTGCCATAGTAACTTTGAGCAGCCGTCTGCATTCCGTAGTTTCCGTTTGACATGTAAACCTTGTTGATGTAGTAGGTCAAGATCTCTTGTTTAGTCGCCTTTTGTTCTAGTTGAACGGCAAGCCATGCCTCCTGAGCCTTACGAGAAAGGGTTTGGTCAGAAGTTGACGTAGAGAAATAGGTTAACTTGATCAACTGCTGCGTCAAAGTTGAAGCTCCTTGAAGGCCTCCGCCACCACGAAGATTTCGTAGGGTGGCACCTAGGATACGGATAGTATCAATTCCTCGGTGATTAAAGAAGCGATGGTCTTCAATCGAAACAATAGCGTTGACCAAATCGGTCGGGATTTCGTTTGCTTGAGCATTGACCCGACGTTCTGATCCAAGATCAGCGATAAGCTCGTCATTGCTATCATAGATCTTACTTGACGTTGTAGCGACTAGTTTACTTTCAGATAGGGCTGGAGTCTTGCTAACATAGTAGAGAAAGAGACCTCCGCCCAGCATAATAGCTGCGATAAATACAGTTAAGAAGCAGATACTGATATATTTAGCTATTCGCAGGATAGTTTGTTTGTTCATCTTGTTTTACCACCTAGTAAATGTTCTTTGATAATATCGAGATAGGGAATCTGGGGAAAGGCACCCAGCTCAATCCTATATCCATTTTCTCGAATATATCCAAGTGGCATTGACTTTTGTCCCTTATCTTGATGATAGAAACGAATCAGGTCAACAGCCGGCAATAAATAAGTTTCTTGCTGAGAAGCAAAGTGAAGAAGGACAAAGCAGATTCCTCGCTGGGCAAGGACCTGTTCCATATGCTGAATCTGATGGTGATGGAAATTCTTCATCGGAATCGCATGTTTTTGCCTAGTTTCCTTTGCTTCAAAGTCGATGTAATATCCATCATAAACCCCTGAATAGTCTGTGGTTGAAGCTTGTCTGAAGTAGGCTTCAACGATCTTGGCTCGACTTCGTTGGGGATAATCGACACGTACGATTTGGATGGGAGTCGGTTTCTTGTGAATCACTGCTAACCCATGCGACAAGTAATAATCGTTCGTAGCATTGATCATCTTTTCAAAAGACATTCCCCGATTTGCGAAATTTTTAGTTTGTGACGGGGGAGCTTGTCTCTTCTGTGATGAAATTTTATGTGGATAGTTGACCATAATTCTCCTTATTGGTACAATAACATCACTCTATTATATCATAAATTTACAAAGAAAGGGTTAAAAATGACAACAGCCTTGATTTCAGGTTATTCTGCCTTCGACCTTGGTCTCTTTAATGACAAGGATATTCGCGTTGATATTATCAAAACAGCTATTCGGAGAGACCTGGAGCGTCTAGCGGAGGAAGGGGTGACCTGGCTTGTATTTACAGGGAGTTTGGGCTTTGAATACTGGGCGCTTCAGGTGGCGAAAGACATGAAAACAGACTATGGATTTCAGCTGGCAACCATTTTTGATTTTGAAACCCATGGCAGTAATTGGAATGAAGCAAATCAAGCCAAATTAAGTGAGTTCAAGCAGGTTGATTTTGTCAAATACGCCTATCCACAGTATGAACACAAGGGACAACTACGTGATTATCAGAAATTTTTACTGGAGAACACAGATATTTGCTATCTTTTTTATGATGAAGAAAAGGAAACCAAGTTACGATATTTTTACCAAATGATGAAAAATCAAGCGGACTATGTTACAAGGCAATTAACATTTGATGAGTTAAATGAATTAGCAGAAAATTTTTCTGAAAAGTAACCCTTTGACCTTGATTTTTACTTGTCTTTTTTTATATAATAAGAATAGCAATCAAGAATGGAGAGAGAAATGGCAAGTATTATTTTTTCAGCAAAAGATATTTTTGAACAAGAGTTTGGACGTGAAGTACGTGGATACAGTAAAGCAGAGGTAGATGAGTTCCTAGATGATGTGATTAAGGATTATGAAACCTACGCAGCTTTGGTCAAATCCCTTCGTCAAGAGATTGCTGATTTGAAGGAAGAATTATCTCATAAACCACAGGTAGCTCCAACTCAACCAGACTCTATTGAAGTAACAGCTTCTACCTCAATGACAAACTTTGATATTTTGAAACGCTTAAATCGTCTCGAAAAAGAAGTATTTGGTAAGCAAATCTTAGACAACCAAGATTTATAATTGACTAAGGAATGAGTGCAATTTTTGGATAATCGCGTGAAGAGGTTCTCTTTTCATGAGGAAAGTCCATGCTAGCACAGGCTGTGATGCCTGTAGTGTTTGTGCTAGGCGAATCCATAAGCCTAGGGACGAGAAATCGTTACGGCAGTCGAAATGGCTAAGTCTTCGGATAGGTCAGAATAGGCTTGAAAGTGCCACAGTGACGGAGTCTTTCTGGAAACAGAGAGAGTGGAACGCGGTAAACCCCTCAAGCTAGCAACCCAAATTTTGGTCGGGGCATGGAGTGCACGGAAACGAACGTAGTACTCTGACTGCTTGCAGCTCCATGCTGTTAGCGGTAGACAGATGATTATCGAAGGAAGTGGTCCTAGTCACTTCTGGAACAAAACATGGCTTATAGAAAATTGCATATAGGTTGGGGCTGAGAAATCTTTCTCAACCTCATTTTTTAAAGTGAACAAGAGAAAGGTCTTGCAAGACTAGAAATGAAAGAACAATTTAATTTAATCGCAACTGCTGCTGCGGGCCTTGAGGCTGTCGTTGGACGTGAGGTGCGAGACCTTGGTTATGATTGCCAGGTTGAAAATGGGCGTGTCCGCTTCCAAGGAGATGTGAAGGCAATCATCGAGACCAATCTTTGGCTTCGTGCAGCGGATCGTATCAAGATTGTAGTCGGAAGTTTTCCAGCTAAGACCTTTGAAGAGCTTTTTCAAGGTGTTTTTGCTCTAGATTGGGAAAACTATCTCCCGTTAGGAGCACGTTTCCCGATATCAAAGGCAAAATGTGTTAAGTCTAAACTCCACAATGAGCCCAGTGTTCAGGCTATTTCTAAGAAGGCTGTTGTAAAGAAATTACAAAAACACTATGCCCGCCCAGAAGGAGTTCCCTTGATGGAAACTGGTCCCGAGTTTAAGATCGAGGTATCTATCCTGAAAGATGTGGCAACTGTCATGATTGATACGACAGGTTCTAGCCTTTTTAAACGTGGTTATCGTACGGAAAAGGGTGGAGCGCCGATCAAAGAAAACATGGCAGCAGCCATTTTACAACTCTCTAACTGGTATCCAGACAAGCCTTTGATTGATCCAACCTGCGGTTCAGGAACCTTCTGTATCGAGGCGGCTATGATAGCTAAGAAGATAGCCCCTGGTCTACGCCGTTCCTTTGCTTTTGAAGAATGGAACTGGGTCAGCGATCGGTTAATCCAGGAAGTTCGCACAGAGGTGGCTAAGAAAATTGATCGTGAACTTGAACTGGACATTATGGGCTGTGATATCGACACTCGCATGGTGGAAATTGCCAAGGCAAATGCTCAAGCAGCAGGCGTCGCAGGTGATATCACCTTTAAGCAAATGCGGGTACAGGACTTACGCACAGACAAGATTAATGGCGTTATCATTTCCAATCCACCCTATGGGGAGCGCTTGTCTGATGATGCAGGAGTTACCAAGCTCTATTCTGAGATGGGACAGGTCTTTGCACCATTGAAAACGTGGAGTAAGTTTATCCTGACGAGTGACGAAGCTTTTGAAAGCAGGTACGGAAGTCCAGCTGATAAAAAGCGAAAACTCTATAACGGGACCTTAAAAGTGGATTTGTATCAATACTTTGGTCAGCGTATCAAACGCCAAGAGGTAAAATAGAAAGGTGAACTCATGAGTAAGAAAAGACGTGATCGTCATAAAAAAGGACATCAAGAACCACAATTCGACTTTGACGAAGCAAAAGACTTGACTGTTGGTCAAGTCATTCGTAAGAATGAAGAGGTTGAAGCAGGAGTATTGCCTGAGGACAGTATCTTAGACAAATACATCAAACAGCACCGTGAAGAAATCGAAGCCGACAAGTTTGAAACTCGTCAGTTTAAAAAAGAAGAGCTAGCCTCTACTCAAAACCTAGAGGAAATGATCCAAGAAGTTCGTGAATCAAGTGAGACTTCTGATCAGGTAGACGATTCAGACGTGGTTTCCGAGGAAGCTATTGAAGAGATAGACAATGATGAGACTACTCAGTTTGTCCCACCACTTCAAGATGAAGAAAGTGCTGAAATAGAGCCTCTCGTTTTAACAGAAACAGAGCCCAAGGAAATAAACGAGGAACAAGAAGAGGAGATTTATACACCTCTATCACGTTCAGCTCAAACAGAACCTGAAACAGGCTCTAAGAAGAAAGGTGTCATTATCATTGCTTCAGTAGTAGCTGCAATCCTTGTGCTTGCTGGAACATATTATGTCTACCGTCAAGTATCTCGTTCAAACCAAGAAATCCAGTCTTCTCAAGCAGCCTCTTCGGATGATCAAGGGGCGCAAACAGCTTTGAAAGACTTCAATGATCTCTATGATACTTTCTATACGGATGCCAATAAGACAGCTCTGAAAAACAGCCAGTTTGATAAATTGAGCCAACTGAAAACCTTGCTAGATAAGTTAGAAGGTAGCCGTGAATATACACTAGCTAAGTCAAGATATGATAGCCTAGCAACTCAAATCAAGGCCATTCAAGATGTTAATGCCCTCTTTGAAAGTCCAGCAATCACTGACGGTGTCTTGGATACCAATGCGAAAGCCAAAGCAGATGCTAAGTTTACAGAAATCAAGACAGGTAACACAGAACTAGACAAACTCTTGGATAAGGCCATTAGTCTTGGTAAGAGTCAACAAACCAGTGCTTCCAGCTCAAGTACGAGCTCTAGCTCTAGTACGAGTCAAGCAAGCTCAAGTTCAGCAACAGAAAGCAATGCGAGCAGCACTACACCTTCAACAAGCACCACGGCACCAGCTAGAGACACAAATGGTGGTTTGTCTGGCGATGGGGTTAATCTTCAAAGAAGTGCTAGTCGTGTACCGTACAACCAATCAGCTGTAGACGATAGCAACAACCCTGCTTGGACGTTTGCGGATGGTGTATTGGAACAAGTCCTAGCAACATCACGTGCTCGTGGCTATATCACTGGCAACCAATACATTCTCGAACGTGTCAATATTGTAAACGGAAACGGCTATTACAATCTCTACAAACCGGATGGAACCTACCTCTTCACCCTCAACTGTAAGACGGGTTACTTTGTAGGGAATGGCTCTGGTCACGCTGATGACTTGGACTACTAAGACTCCGTTACAAAATTCTTTCCTTTCATAGGTAAAAATGATAAAATAAAACATATTAAACAAGAGGAGTGTCACATGACAAAAGCTAACTTTGGTGTCGTAGGTATGGCCGTAATGGGTCGTAACCTTGCCCTAAATATCGAATCTCGTGGTTATACAGTTGCCATTTACAACCGTAGTAAAGAAAAAACAGAAGACGTGATTGCTTGCCATCCTGAAAAGAACTTTGTGCCAAGCTATGACGTTGAAAGCTTTGTAAACTCAATCGAAAAACCTCGCCGAATCATGCTCATGGTTCAAGCTGGACCTGGTACAGATGCGACTATCCAAGCACTTCTTCCACACTTGGATAAAGGTGATATCTTGATTGACGGAGGAAACACTTTCTACAAAGATACCATCCGTCGTAATGAAGAATTGGCAAACTCAGGCATCAACTTTATCGGTACAGGGGTTTCTGGTGGTGAAAAAGGTGCCCTTGAAGGTCCTTCTATCATGCCTGGTGGACAAAAAGAAGCCTACGAATTGGTTGCTGATGTTCTTGAAGAAATCTCAGCTAAAGCACCAGAAGATGGCAAACCATGTGTGACTTACATCGGTCCTGATGGAGCTGGTCATTATGTGAAAATGGTCCACAACGGTATCGAGTATGGTGACATGCAATTGATTGCAGAAAGCTATGACTTGATGCAACACTTGCTAGGCCTTTCTGCAGAAGATATGGCCGAAATCTTTACTGAGTGGAATAAGGGTGAATTGGACAGCTACTTGATCGAAATCACAGCTGATATCTTGAGTCGTAAAGACGATGAAGGTCAAGATGGACCAATCGTAGACTACATCCTTGATGCTGCAGGTAACAAGGGAACTGGTAAATGGACTAGCCAATCAGCACTTGACCTTGGTGTGCCGTTGTCACTTATCACTGAGTCAGTATTTGCACGTTACATCTCTACATACAAAGAAGAGCGTGTACATGCTAGCAAGGTCCTTCCAAAACCAGCTACTTTCAAATTTGAAGGTGACAAGGCTGAGTTGATCGAAAAGATTCGTCAAGCTCTTTACTTCTCAAAAATCATTTCATACGCACAAGGTTTCGCCCAATTGCGTGTGGCTTCTAAAGAAAACAACTGGAACTTGCCATTTGCGGACATCGCATCTATCTGGCGTGATGGCTGTATCATCCGTTCTCGTTTCTTGCAAAAGATCACAGATGCCTACAACCGCGATGCTGATCTTGCAAACCTTCTCTTGGATGAGTACTTCTTGGATGTTACTGCTAAGTACCAACAAGCAGTTCGTGATATTGTAGCTCTTGCTGTTCAAGCTGGTGTACCAGTGCCAACCTTCTCAGCAGCTATTACTTACTTTGATAGCTACCGTTCAGCAGACCTTCCTGCTAACTTGATCCAAGCACAACGTGACTACTTTGGTGCCCACACTTACCAACGTAAAGACAAAGAAGGAACATTCCACTACTCTTGGTATGACGAAAAATAAGTAGGTCTGCCATGGGGAAACGGATTTTATTACTTGAGAAAGAACGAAATCTCGCTCATTTTCTCAGTCTGGAACTCCAAAAAGAGCAATACCGAGTCGATTTGGTAGAGGAGGGGCAAAAAGCCCTCTCCATGGCTCTCCAGACGGACTATGACTTGATTTTACTGAATGCTCATCTGGGGGATATGACGGCCCAGGATTTTGCAGACAAGCTGAGTCGGACAAAACCAGCCTCAGTGATCATGGTCTTGGATCATCGCGAAGAATTGCAAGACCAGATTGAGACAATCCAGCGCTTCGCCGTTTCTTACATCTATAAGCCAGTGATTATTGATAATCTAGTAGCTCGTATTTCAGCGATTTTCCGAGGCCGGGACTTCATTGACCAACACTGTAGTCAGATGAAGGTTCCAACGTCATACCGCAACCTACGTATGGATGTAGAACATCATACCGTTTATCGTGGCGAGGAGATGATTGCTCTGACGCGCCGTGAGTATGACCTTTTGGCCACTCTCATGGGAAGCAAGAAGGTCTTGACTCGTGAGCAGTTGTTGGAAAGTGTTTGGAAGTACGAAAGTGCGACAGAGACCAATATCGTGGATGTTTATATCCGTTATCTACGTAGCAAGCTTGATGTAAAAGGTCAAAAAAGCTACATTAAAACCGTGCGTGGTGTTGGGTACACCATGCAAGAATAGAAAAGCAGTTGCAGTTGTGTAACTGCTTTTTTTGAGGGATTTCTATATATTGACATACAGTCAACTCTTTGCTACAATCAGTTATGGAGGAAAGATCGAATGAAAAAATTTAAAATAATGATGCAAGTTGGACTAGCAGTCTTTTTCTTTGGTTTGCTAGCGACAAGTACAGTATTGGCGGATGATGCTGATTCAGAAGGCTGGCAATTTGTCCAAGAAAATGGTAGAATCTACTACAAGAAGGGGGAACTCAAAGAAACCTATTGGCGAGTGATTGATGGTAAGTACTATTATTTTGATCCTCTATCTGGAGAGATGGTTGTCGGCTGGCAATATATACCTGCTCCACACAAAGGGGTTACGATTGGTTCTTCTCTAAGGCAAGATATTGCTTTTAGACCAGATTGGTTTTACTTTGGTCAAGATGGGGTTCTTCAAGAATTTGTTGGCAAGCAAGTTTTAGAAGCAAAAACTGCTACAAATACCAACAAACATCATGGGGAACAATATGATAGTCCAGCAGAGAAACGAGTCTATTATTTTGGAGATCAGCGTAGCTATCACACTTTAAAAACTGGTTGGGTTCATGATGAGGGGCATTGGTATTATTTACAGGAGGATGGTAGCTTCGATGCTCGTATCGACAGTTTAACGGTTGGGGAGCTAGTGCGTGGCTGGACCAATGATAACTCCACTTGGTACTATCTAGATCCAGAAACTGGTATCATGCAAACTGGTTGGAAACAACTTGGCAATAAGTGGTACTACCTCCGTTCATCAGGAGCCATGGCAACTGGTTGGTACCAGGAAGGCTCAACTTGGTATTATTTAGACGAGCCAAATGGCGATATGAAAACGGGCTGGCAATACCTTGGGAACAAGTGGTACTATCTCCGTTCATCAGGATCTATGGCAACTGGCTGGTATCAGGAAGGCTCGACTTGGTACTACTTACATGCAAGTAATGGAGATATGAAGACAGGCTGGTTTCAGGTCAATGGCAAATGGTACTACGCTTACAGCTCAGGTGCTTTAGCAGTGAATACGACCGTAGAAGGCTATTCGGTCAACTATAATGGCGAGTGGGTTCAATAATGAAAGAGGCGATTGTGAAGGAAACAATCGCTTTTTTTGTGAAAATATAATAAAATAGATAGGAGAAATACTACTGTATGAAATGAGACGGTCTTTTCGTCTGGTTAAAGGAAAACATGACAAAAAAAGTTGGTGTCGGTCAGGCACATAGTAAGATTATTTTAATAGGGGAGCATGCGGTCGTATACGGCTATCCTGCCATTTCCCTGCCTCTCTTAGAGGTGGAGGTGACATGTAAGGTGGTCCCTGCTGAAAGTCCGTGGCGTCTCTATGAGGAGGATACCTTGTCCATGGCGGTTTATGCTTCGCTGGAGTATTTGGATATCAAAGAAGCCTGCATTCGCTGTGTGATTGACTCGGCTATCCCTGAAAAACGGGGAATGGGTTCGTCAGCAGCTATCAGCATAGCAGCCATTCGAGCTGTTTTTGACTACTATCAAGCCGACCTGCCTCATGATGTACTAGAAATCTTGGTCAATCGGGCTGAGATGATTGCCCATATGAATCCAAGCGGTTTGGATGCTAAGACCTGTCTCAGTGACCAGCCCATTCGCTTTATCAAGAATGTTGGTTTTACAGAACTTGAGATGAACCTATCTGCCTATTTGGTGATTGCAGATACAGGTGTGTATGGTCACACTCGTGAAGCCATCCAAGTGGTTCAAAGCAAGGGGAAGGATGCTCTGCCGTTTTTGCATGCCCTGGGAGAATTGACCCAGCAAGCAGAAGATGCGATTAGACGAAAAGATGCTGAGGGACTGGGACAAATCTTCAGTCAAGCGCATTTACATTTAAAAGAAATTGGTGTTAGTAGCCCTGAGGCAGACTCCCTCGTTGAAACGGCTCTGAGCCAGGGTGCTCTAGGTGCCAAGATGAGTGGTGGTGGGCTAGGAGGCTGTATCATAGCCTTGGCAACCAATTTGACTCAAGCTCAAGAACTAGCAGAAAGATTAGAAGAGAAAGGAGCTGTTCAGACATGGATCGAAAGCCTGTAACAGTACGTTCCTACGCAAATATTGCCATTGTCAAATATTGGGGAAAGAAAAAAGAAAAAGAGATGGTTCCTGCTACTAGCAGTATCTCTTTGACTTTGGAAAATATGTACACAGAGACGACTTTGTCGCCTTTACCGACGGATGCGACTGCTGATGCCTTTTATATCAATGGTCAACTTCAGAGTGAGGATGAGCATGCCAAAATGAGCAAAATCATTGACCGTTACCGCCCAGAAGGTGAGGGCTTTGTCCGTATTGATACCCAAAACAACATGCCGACTGCGGCTGGCTTGTCATCCAGTTCGAGTGGTTTGTCCGCCTTGGTCAAGGCTTGCAATGCTTATTTCCAGCTTGGTTTGAATCAGAGTCAGTTGGCGCAGGAAGCTAAGTTTGCCTCAGGTTCTTCCTCTCGTAGTTTTTATGGACCACTCGGTGCCTGGGATAAGGATAGTGGGGAAATTTACTCTGTTGATACAGACCTGAAACTAGCTATGATTATGTTGGTGTTAGAGGATAAGAAAAAACCAATTTCTAGCCGTGATGGGATGAAACTCTGTGTGGAAACCTCGACGACCTTTGATGACTGGGTGCGTCAGTCTGAGCAGGATTATCAAGATATGCTCGTCTATCTCAAGGAAAATGACTTTGCCAAGGTTGGGGAATTAACGGAGAAAAATGCCCTAGCCATGCACGCTACGACCAAAACAGCATCGCCAGCCTTTTCTTATCTGACGGATGCAACTTATGAAGCGATGGACTTTGTCCGCCAACTTCGTGAGCAAGGGGAAGCCTGCTACTTTACCATGGATGCTGGACCCAATGTCAAGGTCCTCTGTCAGGAGAAAGACTTGGAGCATTTGTCAGAAATTTTCGGTCAACGTTACCGCTTGATTGTGTCAAAAACAAAGGATTTGAGCCAAGATGATTGCTGTTAAAACTTGCGGGAAACTCTATTGGGCAGGTGAATACGCTATTCTAGAGCCAGGACAGTTAGCCTTGATAAAGGCCATCCCCATCTATATGAAGGCTGAGATTGCTTTTTCTGAGAACTATCGTATCTACTCAGACATGTTTGATTTCGCAGTGGACTTGACGCCAAATCCTGACTACAGCTTGATTCAAGAAACGATTGCTCTAGTGGAAGATTTTCTCACTTACCTTGGCAAGACCTTGCGACCTTTTTCCTTGGAAATTCGTGGAAAAATGGAACGAGAAGGCAAAAAGTTTGGTCTAGGTTCTAGTGGTAGCGTCGTTGTCTTGGTGATTAAGGCCCTACTGGCTCTATATGATATTACGGTTGATCCGGCACTCTTATTCAAGCTGGCTAGCGCGGTCTTACTCAAGCGGGGAGACAATGGTTCTATGGGAGACCTTGCCTGTATTGTGGCAGAAGATTTGATTCTCTACCAGTCGTTTGATCGCCAAAAGGTGGCTGCTTGGTTTCAAGAAGAAAGCTTGGCAACAGTTTTGGAGCGTGACTGGGGCTTTTCTATCTCACACGTACAACCTACCCTAGAATGTGATTTCCTAGTGGGATGGACCAAGCAAGTGGCTGTATCTAGTCAAATGGTTCAGCAAATCAAGCAAAACATAGGCCAGAATTTTTTAACTTCCTCAAAAGCAACGGTGTCTGCTTTGGTAGAAGCCTTGGAGCAGGGGAATGCAGAAAAAATTATCGATCAGGTGGAAACAGCCAGTCAGCTTTTAGAAGGCTTGAGCCCAGATATTTACACGCCTTCGCTGAGACAGTTGAAAGAAGCCAGTCAAGATTTGCTGGCTGTTGCCAAAAGTAGTGGCGCTGGTGGTGGTGACTGTGGCATTGCCTTGAGTTTTGATGAGCAATCAACTGAAACCTTAAAAAACCGTTGGGCCGATCTGGGGATTGAGCTCTTATACCAAGAAAGGATAGGACATGACGACAAATCGTAAGGACGAGCACATCCGCTATGCCCTTGAGCAGAAAAGTTCCTATAATAGCTTTGATGAGGTGGAGTTGATTCATTCTTCCCTGCCTCTTTATGACCTGGATGAGATTGATTTGTCTACAGAGTTTGCAGGTCGAAAGTGGGACTTTCCTTTTTATATTAATGCTATGACAGGTGGGAGCGATAAGGGGAGAGAAATCAATCAAAAACTAGCTCAGGTGGCAGAAGCATGTGGAATTTTGTTTGTAACGGGCTCTTATAGTGCAGCCCTCAAAGATCCAACAGATGACTCTTTTTCTGTCAAATCTAGCCATCCAAAGCTCCTCCTTGGAACCAATATTGGATTGGACAAGGCTGTTGAGTTGGGACTTCAGACTGTAGAAGCGATGAATCCTCTTCTCCTGCAAGTGCACGTCAATGTTATGCAGGAACTACTCATGCCCGAGGGAGAAAGAAAGTTTCGAAGCTGGCAATCGCATCTGGCAGACTATAGCAAGCAAATCCCTGTTCCAATCGTTTTAAAGGAAGTGGGCTTTGGGATGGATGTAAAGACCATCGAAAGAGCCTATGAACTGGGTGTTCGTACCTTTGACCTGTCGGGTCGTGGTGGCACCAGCTTTGCCTATATCGAAAACCGTCGCAGTGGTCAGCGTGATTACCTCAATCAATGGGGTCAGTCCACCATGCAAGCCCTCCTCAATGCCCAAGACTGGAAAGACAAGGTTGAACTTTTGGTTAGCGGAGGGGTTCGGAACCCGCTGGATATGATTAAGTGCTTGGTCTTTGGAGCCAAGGCTGTAGGGCTGTCACGTACCGTTCTGGAATTGGTTGAAACCTACTCGGTCGAGGAAGTGATTAGCATTGTCCAAGACTGGAAAGAAGATCTGCGTTTGATCATGTGTGCCCTTAATTGTGCTACCATAGCGGATCTGCAAGACGTAGACTATATTCTTTACGGTAAACTAAAAGAAGCAAAAGATCAGATGTAGAGAGGTCGGGACAAGAATCCCGTCCTTTTTTGTAGCCTTTTGCCAACTGTAGTGGTCTGAAAGAACCTAGTTTGTAGGAGCGATTTCTGTCCAATCTCCTTTTTCCATCCTCAGACCGAGGTGACTTTTTTGAATTGTGATAAAATAGAAGGGAGAGGATGCATCTATGAAAAAATTTCAAATCTTTTTATTTATCGAAGCCTGTCTATTGACGGGAGCTCTGATTTTGATGGTATCAGAGCATTTTTCGCGTTTTCTGCTGATTCTATTCCTCTTTTTGCTCTTGCTCCGCTATTATACAGGTAAAGAGGGCAACAACGTCTTCCTCCTTGTAACGACTATTCTTTTCTTTTTCATCGTCATGCTCAATCCCTTTGTGATTTTAGCCATCTTTGTAGCGGTGATCTACAGTCTCTTTCTTCTCTATCCAATGATGAATCAAGAAAGAGAGGAGACGGACTTGGTCTTTGAAGAAGTCGTGATAGTAAAAAATGAACGCAATCCTTGGTTTGGCAATCTCCATCATTTCTCTAGTCACCAGACCTGTCAATTTGACGATATCAACCTCTTTCGCCTCATGGGCAAGGACACCATTCATTTGGAAAGAGTTATCCTAACCAATCATGACAATGTCATTATCCTTAGAAAGATGATCGGAACGACTAGGATTATCGTACCTGTAGATGTGGAAATCAGTCTCAGTGTTAACTGTCTTTATGGAGATCTTACTTTCCTTCATCAACCTAAGAGATCCCTCCGCAATGAACACTATCATCAGGAAACCAGAGACTATCTCAAGAGTAACAAGAGCGTCAAGATTTTCCTAACTACTATGGTTGGCGATGTGGAGGTGGTCAGAGGATGAAAAAGCAATCGTATCTGTTAATCGGGCTGACTTCTTTCCTCTTTATCCTCTTTTTGACTAATAGTTTACTTGATATTTTTGAACTAGACTGGTCCTATTTGCTACAGGATGTCGAGAAAACAGAGAAACTCATCTTCTTGATCTTGGTCTTTAGCCTTTCCATGACCTTCTTTTTTGTCCTTTTTTGGCGCGTGATAGAAGAAGTCTCTCGCAGAAAAATGCAAGTCAATCTCAAGCGACTGCTAGCAGGAAAAGAGGTGGTTGCCTTTGCAGATCCAGACTTGGATGCCAGTTTTAAGTCCTTGTCTGGCAAGCTCAACCTCTTGACAGAAGCTGTTCAAAAGGCTGAAAATCAAAGCCTAGTTAAGGAAGAAGCAATCATCGAGAAAGAACGGAAGCGGATAGCACGTGACTTGCACGATACGGTTAGTCAGGAGTTGTTTGCGGCCCATATGATTTTATCAGGTGTCAGTCAGCAGGCTTTGAAGCTGGATAGAGAAAAGATGCAGACCCAGTTGCAAAGCGTCGCAGCCATCCTAGAAACAGCCCAGAAAGATTTGCGGGTCTTGCTCCTACATTTGCGACCTGTTGAGTTGGAAGAGAAGAGTTTGATTGAGGGGATTCAAATCCTCTTAAAAGAGCTTGAGGACAAGAGTGATCTCAAGGTTAGTCTCAAGCAAAACGTGTCTAGATTGCCTAAGAAGATTGAAGAACATATCTTCCGCATTTTGCAGGAATTAATCAGCAATACCCTACGCCATGCCCAGGCATCTTGTCTAGATGTCTACCTCTATCAGACAGATGTTGAATTGCAGCTGAAGGTAGTGGACAATGGAATTGGTTTCCAGTTAGGGAGTTTAGATGACTTGAGTTATGGACTGCGAAATATCAAGGAGCGGGTCGAAGATATGGCAGGAACGGTTCAACTCTTGACAGCTCCAAAGCAAGGACTGGCGGTTGATATCCGTATTCCCCTGTTAGATAAGGAATGATAAAGGAGTAGAGATGAAAATTTTACTGGTAGATGACCATGAAATGGTCCGATTGGGCTTGAAAAGCTATTTTGACCTCCAAGACGATGTAGAAGTTGTGGGCGAGGCTGCCAATGGTGCTCAAGGTATTGACTTGGCCTTGAAACTGCGTCCAGATGTCATTGTCATGGATATTGTCATGCCTGAGATGAATGGGATTGATGCTACCTTGGCCATCCTCAAAGAATGGCCTGAAGCCAAGATTTTGATTGTCACCTCTTACTTGGACAATGAAAAAATCATGCCGGTCTTGAATGCTGGTGCCAAAGGTTATATGCTCAAGACTTCTAGTGCAGACGAACTGCTTCATGCCGTTCGTAAGGTTGCAGCGGGCGAGCTGGCTATTGAACAAGAGGTCAGCAAGAAGGTCGAATACCACCGCAATCATATGGAACTACATGAGGACTTGACTGCGCGTGAACGAGATGTGCTCCAACTCATCGCCAAGGGCTACGAAAATCAACGTATTGCAGATGAACTTTTTATCTCTCTCAAGACGGTCAAGACCCATGTGTCCAACATCCTAGCCAAGCTTGAGGTCAGCGATCGCACTCAGGCGGCGGTCTATGCCTTTCAGCACCATTTGGTGGGGCAAGAGGACTTTTAGATGAGTCTTACAGATTTACTTGAGGAGCTAGAAGCAGCAAAAGATCCTGAGAAAGCGGGCCCAATGGAAGCCTATATGCGCCATCAATTTCCCTTTCTAGGCATTGCAGGTCCTGAAAGAAATGCCCTCTATAAAAAGTATTTTCCAGAAGCGAAAAAAACAAAGATAATCGATTGGGATTTTGTGGACACTTGCTGGGAAAAGGAGCCTAGAGAATACCAATATGTAGCTGCCAACTATTTGAAAGCCCTGCAGTCTTATCTAACGAAGGATGATTTGCCTAAGCTTGAGCGTCTGGTCGTGACCAAGTCTTGGTGGGACACGGTAGATATCCTAGACCGAGTAGTAGGAAGTTTGGTAGCCGACCATCCGAAACTTGAAGAAGTGCTTTTAAAATGGAGCCTCTCAGACAATATCTGGCTGAGACGAGTCGCTATTGACCACCAGTTGTTAAGAAAAGAGAAAACGAATGTCCAACTGATGGAAAAGATTCTGCTCAACAATCTGGATCAGACAGAATTTTTCATCAACAAAGCCATCGGCTGGGCTCTAAGAGACTACTCTAAAACCAATCCCGAATGGGTAACAAGCTTCATCGAAAAAAACAAGGAAAGAATGGCTGAACTCAGTATCAAGGAAGCCAGCAAGTACCTGTAATAGAGATATTTTAAACCGCGCCCCCAAAAGTTAGATAGAAAAATCTAACTTTTGGGGGCACTACCAATCAAGGACTTTTTCTTTCCCCTAAATTCTTGTTAAACTGAACCTACCTCTGCTACAATGGCAAGGCTAAGTTAAACAAGGAGATAATCGTGACCAAATACTACATCAATAAATTCAAGGATCTACAGGAAATCAAAATTGGCTATGCTCGTGTCAGCTCTACGGACAACCGCCAAGAGTTAGGTCTAGAGGTTCAGAAAGAAGCTCTGAAGTCTTGTGATATACTTTTTATCGAAAAAGAATCAGGATCTCAAGATAACCGTGTTCAGTTACTTAAGGCCTTGAAACTAGCTAAAGAACTTAAGCGAATCAACAAACAGGTATCGTTAGTCGTTTACAAGTTGGATAGACTAACTAGAAAAATGTTTACTCTAGTAAATATATTGGACGACCTAACTATTCATGATATTCAATTAATCAGCCTGAAAGAAAATATTGCGACAGACTCACTAACTGGCAAATTACTGGTTGTTATTCTAGGATACGTCGCGGAGATGGAACTAGAATCTATACGCTCCAGAACTAAAGACGGTTTACGTAAAGCTAAGGAACGAGGTGTTAAATTGGGCAATAAAGGAATTTCTAAAACTAAGGAGAAAGAAGTTATTCAACTTTATCAACAGTCAAATCTAACAGTTAAAGAGATTTCTCAAACTTCCAACATATCCACGGCCACCCTTTATAATATCTTAAAGCGCAATAACATAAAAACAAAATCAAAAAATCCTCTAACTGCTTGCATTTATGGAACAAAATGGTAAAATAAGACTGTCAGAACATTCTAGCAGACGAACGTTTGTTAGAATTCTCAAAGATTGAAAAATTCATTTTCCGAATGCTAGTTTCATCAGGTTTTGCGCCTTTTTGAAACTAGTATTTTTGTTTTTTAAGCGTTCTATTTGACGTTCGTCCATTAGAATCCACCAAATGCCTTGTAGCAGAGGTTATTTGGAGGAGAAAAGTTTAGACTTTCAAAAACAAAAAATGGAGGAAAAATAAATGAAAAATATTGCTAAATACGGAATCGTATTGTTTTCAGTAGCTGTTCTAGGAGCAACCACTACCGTTTCAATGACAGTTTCTGCTGAGGAAACTACTCCTAGTAACATTAAAGCTCGGGTAGAAGAAGTTTCCCGAGTAAAAGTTGGCATATTCTATGGTAAAAATTACTCTACACCTATTAAAGAATGGGTTGTAGAGTTGAATAAGGGTGAGAGTTATACAGCTCAAGCCCCTACTATAGATGGCTATACATTTAAGGGAGGTGTACACTTTGACGGTATTAGAATTCGAGAGTTTACTCAATCAGAATATACCGTTCAATATGCCACTCTTAAAGGAGCGGCTTTGGATCAAACTATAAGCTTCTTCTTCAGTTCGGAAAACCCAGGTCAAAACCCTGGTCAGAACCCTGGTGAAAACCCAGGACAGAACCCAGGCCAAAATCCAGGTGAAAATCCAGGACAAAATCCAGGTCAGAACCCTGGTGAAAATCCAGGTCAAAACCCAGGACAAAATCCAGGACAAAATCCAGGTCAGAACCCTGGTGAAAACCCTGGACAAAACCCTAGTGAAAATCCAGGTCAGAACCCTGGTGAAAACCCTGGACAAAACCCAGGTGAAAATCCAGGTCAGAACCCTGGTGAAAACCCAGGACAAAACCCAGGACAAAATCCAGGTCAAAACCCAGGACAAAATCCAGGACAAAATCCAGGTCAGAACCCTGGTGAAAACCCTGGACAAAACCCTAGTGAAAATCCAGGTCAGAACCCTGGTGAAAACCCTGGACAAAACCCAGGTGAAAATCCAGGTCAGAACCCTGGTGAAAACCCAGGACAAAACCCAGGACAAAATCCAGGTCAAAACCCAGGACAAAATCCAGGACAAAATCCAGGTCAGAACCCTGGTGAAAACCCTGGACAAAACCCTAGTGAAAATCCAGGTCAGAACCCTGGTGAAAACCCTGGACAAAACCCAGGTGAAAATCCAGGTCAAAACCCAGGTCAAAACCCAGATCAAAATCCTGGTCAGAACCCTGGTCAAAATCCAGGACAAAATCCAGGTCAAAATTCAGGACAAAACCCAGGTCAGAACCCAGATCAGAACCCAGGTCAAAACCCAACAGATAATCAAAATCCTGCTAAAAACGGTAACGATTCAACTCCATCCGACAATGGTGAAAAACAAAATAGTTCAAATCAAGGGAATAATAGGGATACAACCAAGCAATCTGAAATTAATAAATCCAATGAAACTACTAAAAACAAACTCCCAAATACAGGTGAAGCCGTTTCTAGCCTAGGATTCCTAGGAGTAGGACTCCTTTCTAGTTTAGGTTTGACTAAGAAACGCTATAAAGGAAGACACGAACGTCACTAATGTTTACAGTTTTGAAATGGTTATTATAGATAAAACCTAATTGTTGCTTTGTAAAGATTCGCTTGGTGAATAATATATTGAAAAGACGGTTCAAATATGACCGTCTTTTGATTTACTTTATAAGATGTATGAACTCAGATTACTTTTAGACTGCTGAGTGTCAGACTAACTAAGAAAGCCTTTTTATTTTTAGGAAACACTACAGTAGATAGATTTTTGGAAGAAAATAGCATGGTCGAAAAATGGTATAATATTATCAATGATTTAAAAAGATAAACTTGAATTTGTGAGGATTAAGATGGATTTTATACATGATAGGAATAGCAACATCCCATTTAGTTTGCATGATAGTAGGATAAAGAAAATTACATTTAGAAACAATGTTTTAACATTACACCTTAATAAAATATTTCAATATACAAAAGACGGAGAAAAAATATATTCCGGAGAAGTTTTATTTTATGATAATGATATAGATGACTCTAGCATGTTGATATTTGATAGGATCGTTTATGAAAGGGATTTTTCAGGAAAAGCTATAAGTTTAATTGAGTATATGGAAGAGTATTCAAATGCGGAGTTTGAAATTTTAATAGAAGGATATTTTGGATATTATACAACATATACAGGATGGATTCGGATAGAAGGGAAAGAGCCTGTGTCAGCAATTCTGTATATTTGGAATACAGGGGATATGATTTATAGGATTGATAGTTGAATCCTAGTTTATTAAAGCAAAAAAATAAAAAATCTTCTTTTGATTTTTTCAAAGAGAAAATGGGCTTTTTAACTTGAGGAGGGATGAAAAGTTGAAGCAGCTATAAGATGCTGCAGTTTGAGATGTAGAAAATACTAGTTTTAAGGTGTTGAGAATGGTCTAACTCTAAAATATTGATACACTAGAAAATAGGGCTTTCGACGCTATTTGTCTGGCTTTTTTATGGGAAATCTGTTATAATGAAATGTATTTAAAAAATTTTAAGGAGAAATGACAGAATGTCTGTATCATTTGAAAACAAAGAAACAAACCGTGGTGTCTTGACTTTCACAATCTCTCAAGACCAAATCAAACCAGAATTGGACCGTGTCTTCAACTCAGTAAAGAAAACTCTTAACGTTCCTGGTTTCCGTAAAGGTCACCTTCCACGCCCTATCTTCGACCAAAAATTTGGTGAAGAAGCTCTTTATCAAGATGCAATGAACGCACTTTTGCCAAACGCTTATGAAGCTGCAGTAAAAGAAGCTGGTCTTGAAGTGGTTGCACAACCAAAAATCGACGTGACTTCAATGGAAAAAGGTCAAGACTGGGTCATCACTGCTGAAGTCGTGACAAAACCTGAAGTAAAATTAGGTGACTACAAAAACCTTGAAGTATCAGTAGATGTAGAAAAAGAAGTTACAGACGCTGATGTTGAAGAACGTATCGAACGCGAACGCAACAACTTAGCTGAATTGGTTATCAAGGAAGGCGCTGCTGAAAATGGGGACACTGTTGTCATCGACTTCGTTGGTTCTATCGACGGTGTTGAATTTGACGGTGGAAAAGGTGAAAACTTCTCACTTGGACTTGGTTCAGGTCAATTCATCCCTGGTTTTGAAGACCAATTGGTAGGTCACTCAGCTGGCGAAACTGTTGATGTTGTCGTAACATTCCCAGAAGACTACCAAGCAGAAGACCTTGCAGGTAAAGAAGCTAA
>CAUVMH010000026.1:0-21998 GCA_963552835.1 uncultured Streptococcus sp.
CGATAGCTGGGATGATATCTGTAAATTCTGAGTAACACATGTGAGTGTGGATTTGAGTGTCTGGCGCTACTGTTGAGTGTACCAAGCGGAAGGCTGGAATAGCCCAGTCAAGGTAGTCTTCGTACCAGTCGCTACGACGGAGTGGCAATTTCTCACGAAGAGCAGCCTCGTCGATTTGGATAATCTTCACGCCTGCAGCTTCAAGATCAAGAACTTCATCCTTGATAGCAAGAGCGATTTGAAGAGTAGAATCCTTGATAGAGATGTCTTCACGTGGGAATGACCAGTTGAGGATGGTAACCGGTCCTGTCAACATACCTTTAACAGGTTTGTCAGTACGGCTTTGTGCGTAGCTAGACCATTTCACAGTGATTGGGTTGAGACGAGTGACATCACCCCAGATGATTGGTGGTTTCACCCCACGCATACCGTATGATTGTACCCAACCATTCTTAGAGAAGAGGTAACCTGACAAGTTTTGACCGAAGTACTCAACCATGTCGTTACGCTCGAACTCACCGTGTACAAGCACGTCAAATCCAACTTCTTCTTGCCATTTGATCCATTCGTCGATGGTTTCAGCAAGGAAAGCGTCGTATTCTTCTTGTGATAATTCACCCTTACGGAAGGCCAAACGTTTAGCACGAACTTCCTTAGTTTGAGGGAATGAACCGATGGTTGTTGTTGGAAGAGCTGGAAGTTTAAAGGCTTCTTCTTGGATAGCTTCACGTTCTGCAAAGGCTGGCAAACGAGTATAGTCAGCGTCTGTCAATCCAGCGATGCGTGCACGAAGTTCCGCATTTTCACCCACACGTTCAGTCGCAAAGAGTTCTTTGTTAGCTGCAAGAGCCTCTGCACCTTGACCGTTGCGGATAGCATCCAAGTCACGAATCTCATCCAATTTTTCAACTGCGAAAGCAAAGTGGTTCAAGATAGCTGGTTCAAATTCTTCGTTAGCAGTTGTAAATGGCACATGAAGAAGTGAGCATGAGCTTGTCAAGATGATGTTTTCAGCTGGGATTTGCTCAAGAACAGCCAAGCTCTTTTCGTAGTTGTTGCGCCAGATGTTTTTACCATTGACAATACCTGCATAGAGTGTCTTATCAGCTGGGAAACCACCTTTAACAAGTTCAAGAGTTTTCTTACCTTCAACGAAGTCCAAACCAATGGCATCTACTGGCAAGTTTACAAGATCAGTGTAGACGTCACGAACATCACCAAAGTAAGTTTGAAGCAAGACTTCAAGACCTTTCTTGTCAGCCAAGAGTTTGTTGTAGAGGTTCAAGAAAAGAGCTTTTTCTTCAGCTGTCAAATCTTTAACAAGAGCCGCTTCGTCCAGTTGAATACGAGTCGCACCAAGTTCAGCCAATTTTGCAAAAACTTCTTGGTAAGCAGCCACTAAGCTGTCTACGAAGTCTTCTGCTTTCACGCCTTCTTCAAAGTCTGACAATTGAAGGAAAGTGAATGGTCCTACAAGGACTGGACGAGTGTTAAGGCCAAGTTCTTTGGCTTCTTGGAACTCATCAAAGATCTTGTGACCAGCCAATTTAACTTGAGTGTCTTTTTCAAACTTAGGCACGATATAGTGGTAGTTGGTGTTGAACCATTTCTTCATCGGAAGGGCGCGAACGTCCCCTTTTTCTCCTTGGTAACCACGACCCAAAGCAAAGTAGCGCTCAAGGTCAGACAAGTCCAAGTTTTGAACGGACGCAGGCACCACGTTGAAGAGGAAAGCCGCATCTAAGAAGTTGTCATAGTGAGAAAAGTCATTTGATGGGATTTCAGTGATGCCTTTTTCTTTGACAATGTTCCAGTGTTTTGCGCGCAATTCTTTTGCAGCTGCAAGGAGTTCTTCTTCTGAGATTTCTTTTCTAAAGTATTTTTCAGTTGTAAATTTTAATTCGCGGAATTCGCCCAAACGAGGGAAACCGATGATCGTAGTTGACATGATGTGTCCTCCAAAATTTGTTGTTGAAACTATCTTAACAGAAAAGAAAAGGTCTGTATAATTGTAAAAAATTAGGCTTTGATATAGTTTGAAACTATATCTATATTTTAGACAAAAGAAAAAAACCTGAGACAAATGCCTCAAATCCTTTGTGTAGCTTGTTTTATAGCTATATTTTAGTTAGAATGTTCAAACGAGCTATTGACGATTCGCATCAGTGACTATGGCTTGTTATTAGAAAAGACTATAGGTCAGTTTAATCAACTTTTTTCCTGTTCGAGGGGGACGACTGCTAGAGTCTTTCCTAGACTAGCTAGAACTTTTAAAACCGTATCCAACTGAGGACTGGTCTTGCCTGTCTCCATCCTAGCAATCACAGGCTGGCTCACTCCACTAAGTTCTTCTAGCTTTTTCTGACTGATACCTTGCTCATGCCTAGCCTCAATTAACTCACTCATGATAGCCACTCGCATATCACTTTCAAGGATTTCCTCCTTGGTAAAGAGTTCAGATCGGACATCCTTCCAATTACTCCCAATGGCACTATTCTTCATCACTTAACCCTCTTTCTTTTATGTCATTCAGTTCACGCTTGGCTTTTTCAATTTCTCTCCTAGGAGTTTTTTGAGTCTTTTTGGCAAAATGATGTAAGAGAACGAAACTCCCACCAAGCCAAGCCACAAATAATATCCTATCCCTAAGAGGTCTAAGCTCCCAAATCTCATCTTCCAAATGTTTGATATAGGGTTCACCTGCTCTAGTCCCATGCTGACTAAGCAATTCGATATAGTCATTTAGCTTATTGAGTTTGATGCGGTTATCCTTACTCTTCTTACTAGCCAATTCTCTCATATAATCCAAGACTGGCTCGTTTCCATTTTTGTCCTTATAGAAGTAAATCGTATGCACCAAGCAACCTCTTTTCAATTAAATTATAACTAAAAAGTTATTAAAAGTAAATCCTAACACTCATAAAAAGAAGACCTTAGAAAAAATCTAAAGGTCTCATTTCTATTATTCGAAAAAATTACGAGAAGAGTTATAAATTGGAGATAAGTCTGACTCTTACTCCAACTCTATCCCCTTCTCTCGGAGATTTGCCAGACACTCCTCATAGTATCCTGCATCATGCTCACTATAGATGGGACTAGTCAGCTTCTCCTCAGGCAAATCTTCATAAGGAGGGCAAATTTTCCCACGGTAGTTTTTATCCAGCCACTCTGGACTGACCTTATATCCTCGACTAGCCATCTCCTTCATGATCAAGTCATGGTAGGCATAGAGACGATGGGGCGAATGGGTAAAGACATAGTTCACTGTCGCATGCTTTCTGCCCCAGCCATTGCCACGCAGGGCGCAACACTCTCGATGTTGCCCCAAGAGTTGAGGACGGGGAAGTTGTGAAATCAAAGCCTCATGCCAAAGTCTCATGGGCGTCTCCTTTCAGTAAAGTCGAATGTTGCAAGTAGGTATTTGGGTAACGTTCAAGCAACTCTCTCGTCTTAGCGATCAAGTCTTCCTTAGAAGCCTGACCAAAGCGGTAGCAATCCAGCAAGAGCATATAGTCCTTGCGCTCAGCATCTGTCGCTTGCTTTTTAAAATAGCCCCAAATATGCTGAAAGGCATTGCAAACCTGACCTCTATGCTCTGGGATTTGACAGGCACGGTCGATTAGTTCTTGAACATGGCTGACCTCCACCACTTCATTCTTCAAGTACTGACGAATCTCATTGTAAATATTGCTGGAATGGCTCAAAACGAGGTATTTGTTTCTAGCCCAGAGTTGCTGACACTGGGATTTTTGGTTAATTTGTTCCATCTTTCTCCTTGTTTTCTTTCAGTTTCCATGAAATACGGAAACAAAGTTATTTCTATAAAATGAGCGAATTATGAGCGGAATATGAGCGAATCAATTGGCTCCATCACCCTTCAAACTCTTTCAAAAACGCTTTTAGCTCAGCATCGGCTTCTGGTGTGGTTCCGTGGAGTTGACCAAGCATTTCGAGCAGAGAAGCTGTTTGGCTTTCAATTGCTTGATTTGTCTCGTTAATCTTGCTGACGATGTCTGTCAGTGGCTCGACTTCTTCTTCCTCAAAGGTATCTACGTAACGAGGGATATTGAGGTTATAGTCATTTTCAACGATTTCTTCATAGCTTGCTAGATGGGCAAACTTGTCAATCTCTTCACGAGACTTGTAGGCTTCCAGAATCTTCTCGATATGAGCATCCGTCATGATATTCTGATTTTTGCCCTTATCAAACTCCTTAGAGGCATCGATAAAGTAGACATCACGATTGGTTCGATTCTTTTTGAGAACGATGACCGTGGTCGGAATGCTGGTATTAAAGAAGATATTGGCAGGTAGACCGATAACCGTATCAATGGCCCCTTCTTCTAACAAAGCCTTACGAATGGTTCCTTCCGCATTTCCACGGAAAAGAACCCCGTGGGGAAGGACGATAGCCATGACTCCATTATCTTGCTTGAGGTGGTAGTAACCATGCAAGAGGAAGGCAAAGTCAGCCTTGGACTGAGGCGCTAGTTTCCCAAAAGGAGAGAAACGAGGATCATTCAGAAAGCCAGAGCTTGCGGACCACTTGGCAGAGTAGGGTGGGTTCATGAGAACACCGTCAAAGTTGGTCGGTTCCTGAGTTGGCCAGTCTTCATCCAGTGTATCAGCATTGTGGAGAAATTGATTTTCAACAGGAACACCATGTAGAATCATATTCATCCGAGCTAGGTTATAGGTAGATGTATTGAGCTCCTGACCGAAGTAGACCACCGTTTGCGGCTTATGAGAATATTTCTTGGCATTGAGCAAGAGCGAGCCAGAGCCCATGGTCGCATCATAGATGGTAAAACCTTGCTGGTTTTCGCGACCTAAAAAGGCAATCTGAGTCATGAGTTTGGCAACAGGCTGAGGCGTATAGAACTCACCAGCCTTCTTGCCCGAGTCAGTCGCAAACTGACCGATCAGATACTCATAGGCATCCCCAAGCATATCACCAGCATGACCAGCCACATCTAGTACAGCCAACTCTTTCATGACTGCTGCCACCGTTTGGTTTTGCTTTTGCGGAGTTGCCCCTAGCTTTTTAGAGTAGAGGTCGATATCTTCAAAGAGATTTTCATAGAGGTCGTCACTCTGCTCGATATCTCGAAAACCCTGAGCCAAATCTTCCAACTGGAAAGTCCCCTCATTGACCCTTGCTACTAGAGCGGTAAAGGTCAGGTCTGGCTTGATACTATAGTTGAGTTCGTCCTTCATGACCGTGAGGAGATCCTCGTGAGTGTCTGCATCCTCGTAGTAGGAGCGATAAAGCTCAAGGGCATCCTCCAGACTATCCGTCCCCTCCTCCATAGTCTCCGCCACGAAAAAGAGCATCTTATCTGACAGGTACTTGTAAAAGACCATGCCCAAAAGATAGGACTTGTAGTCGTTGGCATCCATCTTAGAGCGGAGAACATCCGCTGAGTTCCACAGGGCTTGATAGAGCGACTGGGAAGTTTGTGTTGTTTCCATAATGTTTCTTTCTAAGTTTTGCAATTATTTTTTTAAACAAGCAATCATTTATAACAAATCACTTCATTCTCAATCGTTTGAATCAAATCTAAAGGAATAGAAGAGACTGGAAGTTGATAAACGATATTTTTTCGAGGGTTATAAAATCCAAGATTTTCGATAGAAAGGAAGTCAGAATCATAGGAATGTAGACCCATGATATAGTATACAAGGACTTGTAGCGTATGGTCTTTATTAGGAGCTGTTTTAGTCACCTTAAAATCCCATAATGTATCCTTGGTAAGAAAATCTCCATCACCCTTATCAATCGTATCTGTATAACCTCCAAGAAAATGAAAGCCATCCTTTACCAAAGGACCATAGAGGTCGAAAAAGCAAAGACTTCGTTCTACCATGATGCGAATATTCTCTATCGTTTCTACATCCACATAAATTTCCTCAAAAGGCTTATAATACTTAACCCCTGCACGAAAAACGACATCAAAAGAAACCAAACGACAAGCACTTTCTATCGATAAGTCATCCAATCCTGTCACCAAATCGAGCAGTGCTTCTGCTAGGTCTCCCATGTCCACCATCCGAGCTCCCATGAGAGAAATTCTGAAAGCATCACGGGCTTCTGCCCCCTTCATAAAACGAGTCAAGTAGTCCACACAAATCCCCACTAAACTAGGAGATACAGACTCTACAGGATGCAGAACTCTGTGATCTTCGAACTGCTCAACTGAAAATAACTTGATGGGTAGATAACCACCTCGAGGTTGATTAATTTCTTTGATACGTTGTGTTACTGATACCATGAATGCTCCTTCTGATTTCTTCTATTTCGTATAAAATTATTTACCTTTTTTTATTTTATCTAGCCGATTATCAAATACATTTGAGATCTTATCAAAATACTCATTACCTGCGAATTTTTTAAATTTATAATCGATAACATATGGTTTCCCATCAATCGTAAAATCACATTCGTTGTCTTTGGTATTAATAATATAACCAAATCCTAATAAGAAATCTATAAACTCTTGATTGTTGAGGTTTTTTATTACATTTAATAGTTTTTCATCCCACGAAGAAGAAAATTCATCCATCTTATTAATGTAAATATAAAACAAAATTATCTGTTCTTTTCTTCTATAAGACGAAAACATCTTGTTAAATGGACTAATAACTGTGACTAAACCTCGAATGTGTTCTTTATCTATGACTTTATGCTTAAAAGAATAATAGAGAATCTCAGAAAAGTCTGTTAATTCTGTATTTTTCCTCCAAAATTCTTCAACTTGACTTATAAATTTTGATTTAGAATCTACTTCAAGGTGATTAAAAATTTGATCAAGTTCATAATCTGGATATTTAATATTAATTTTAGCCATATTCATTATAATAAAATCAATCAGCCAATTATTATTTCCTTCTCCTGACAACTTGAATGACGTTTTAAACAAAAGTAATCTGTAATTGAAATCATTATCATAAAAAGAGGTTGTTATGTATGTGGTAAAATCTGAACTAAGCATTCCACTCAGTTCTTCTAATAATAATGAAGGAGTTTCTATAATAGTATTCAACTCTTCTAAAGTCCTATTAGTTGGAATTTCACTAATCAAATATGCCTCTGCATTTGAAGAAAATGGATAAGGATAAATGCCACGTTCTTCCTCCAAAATTCTAAATAACTTTACTATATCATCATCTTTCTTTCCATAACTATCAGTAATTCTTCCCATCTTTAATAAGACATTATAGATTTCAGGATAAAAAATATAAAGATATATAACAACCATTTGTTGTTCAACTAGAACATACTCCTTCTTATTCCGTCCAATCAATTCCAGATTAACATAATCATTAAAGCGTTCTCTATCTCTTAAATTTCTATTTTCCTTTATAACAAGATTAGTAAAAACATAAGAAAGTTTTATTTCTAACCTCTTTTCCAATTGTTCGAAATAATCACTCCATATTTTTGTAGAATGGAGAACAAATGGCAGCTCAATTCGTCGATCGATAATTTTTGAAAGATAATTATTCTCATTTCGATGGATTATATTGATATCTCCAACAAATATAATCGGAAGTTTTCCATTTAATAAACTAAAAACTTTATAACTTGCTTCCTGTTGAGCCGGAGTCATCCTATCAAAATCATCAACGACTAAGACTTCCTTCCTACATGAATGAAAATTAAAAGTCAACAACCAGCTATAAATTCCATCTGATTTTATTTTCAAAAACTGATGGATTGCAACTATCAAAGCAATTACTCCCGCAAACAAAACAACCCAATTAGGTACATAAGCACTTAGACCCAAATCAACTACATTAGTCATTAGGATTGATAATGCAATGCATAGAATTACAATTAATCTTAAGCCCCAATAAACAAATGGATGTAACTTCGCAAAAACTGTCTCTAGAGTTGATCGACTGTCATTTAATCTCCAAAAATCAATGGTAACTAGTTTAACTTGTTTCGTATCATTGATATCTTTAAGAAAAGTAGATTTACCAGATCCCCAAGTACCATTAAGAAAATACGTTTTATTTTCTTTTAATAAATTAGAAAAATTTTTCGCTGCAGTTGAGGTATCGATTTTATCTAAGTTTATATAATTATTTTTCGTCATAACCTACCTAACAATTCTCATCTACAATTTAAGATTCAAATTTTTGTTGAATATTTTCAACTTTGTCTCTAATTAACTCGTCAGTATTGCTACCGAGTTGTTCAATTAGATACTGGTAAAACTTTTTAATATCTGGATCATTTAAAATATGCCATACCTGTGTATTTCCCAGTGCAATTTCTAAGAGGTCTTCCAATTCTTCATATTTCCAACAAGTATATTTTGATAACTTCTCAACTATAGCATGAGTATTTTTGAAACTACCACTACTTTCTAATGAGTCGATTAAATCTAATTTCTCTTGCTCTTCTTTTGGTTTAGCTTGTTCAATAGCTTCTTTTTGATTATTGTACTTTTTCTCATAAAGTTTTTCATTGTATACAGTTTTATCAATAATCAATTTTACAAGTCCGTCAAGTTCACTACCCTCTGAATAGTCTGCAGGAGCAAAATAAGAAATACGATTATCTCTCATCATTTTATAGACTTTATTCTTTGCCTTCAGTTCATCTTTTTCATCTGGATTAAAAACACCGACAGAATATCCACCTTGAGAATTTACCAATTTCATACAAGGAATATCTGTATCGCTGTCACCTAAATAAATCATATTTCGGAATGGAACTCTGATTTCGTCAGGTGCGAAAGAATCATTAACCGCTTCATCATTAACATCAAGAACACCCTTTGAGATACGAAAAAGAAATTGTGTCTTATTAGTATAATTCACTACTTGAGCAGGCCAGACAGCAACTCCATCATCATCAAAATAGAAAGAAGTTGCGTACAGTTCTTTAAACTCTTTTGCAATTGAAGTCCCTTCTATCATCTCTTTTAAACCTGAAGATATAATATAATGTTCGACAATGATTCCTTTATCAGCCCCATAGTCTCTTATGCGTTTAAACCAATTCTCTACTCCTGGAAAAAGTGCAACCTGAGATCCATACTCAGCTAACTTCTCTTTTGTAAAAACAATCTGACCACGTGCTTTTTTCTTCATGGTATACATATAAGCAAGGTTTTTATCCATATTATTTGCTGTAGCACGACCATTTGACTCCCTCCAGAAATCACCAATCATATCGCTACCTTCTGGTTGTACTGTTTGGATATATCCTTGAGCCTGCATATCATCTGGAGAAAGTGTCTTATCAAAATCATAGCAAAGCGCAATAACAGGTCTATCTGTTTTCTTTTCACGGTTAAAAGTTGTATCTGACATAATTCGCTCCTTTCAGTTAAATAAACATATCCTGCAAGAGTTTCTTTTTCAAAGTCTCAAACTGAGTAATTTTTTCTTGGTGAGAATTGATGAGGTTATCGAGGTTAGAGAAATAGGAGCCGATGGCTCGTTGCTCTGCAACTGTTTGTGGAATTGCAAAAATAGTAGTTGAAACCGACTTCCAATCAGATCGTGGCATTTTTGTACCAGACGTGTCATTAGCAACCTTTTGATATCGACTTGATTGAACTAAATAATAAATGAAATTAGAATCATTTCCTTTTGGATTAAATACCCAAAAATCTCCTAAAGCAACTCCTTCAAATTCCGGTAAAAGCCAGTTATTCAAATAAGGACGTAATTTACCATATAATGTATATCCGGGTTTAAAGAGTATCCCTTTACGATTATCAAATTTGCTACTAATATCTTTATTCAGCCGACCTTGACCAGAAATAATATCCTCAAACTCAACCTTTGGCAATGAATCCGAATCAGAACTTTGAGTAACTCTTTTTACAAGTTTACTAAATTGCTTTTCTTCCCACTCACCTTCAAATCCATCCAAACGAACCTCAGGAACTGTCTGTCCAGCTTTGGGAAACATCTTAGAGAGCATGGTCGCCTTGAGAGATTGATAGTTGGTGAGATTGTCCTTGTAGCTAGACAGAAGATCGTCGAGGGTACGGAAGAGGGAGCCAATGGCAGATTGTTCTTCTTGACTAGGAAGTGGAACTTTGGTATTACGAAGAGTTTCTAGTCCCAAAAATTTTTGAGTGTTCCCAGCCATTTCAATTTGAATATATTTATTGAATAAGTTCGTTTTTAAATATTGCAGTAAAAATTGATTTTGTATTTTTCCACCATTTTTTATCAATCCAACATTTTTTATAGCAAATCCATCTATTTCAACTAAAACTGGCTTTCCTATTGTACCAATTAGCCCAAGTAGAATATCCCCTACTTCTACTTTTGAACGTTTATTTATCTCATTATAATCTGACTCAGAAATTAATGATACATCATTTAGATTTAGTCCAGAATCTGTTAAATTCTTTGAAGTTACTAAAGGATACCCATTGTCAATGTATTTTGGAGATGAGTGAGTCCCATCTCGAACGTCTTTGACTTCTTTTAATCTTGTATATGACCAATGATTTAAAAAACTCTTAAATTTTATTGGAGTGATACTATTTTTACTCATGATTTTCTCCCAAGCTATCTTTAAATTCGATCTGTTTCGTCCTAAATCCATATAGCTTTAGTACAGTTCCTTCACCTCCGGACTTATTAGATATCAACTCCCTTTTCTTTAAGTAATCGAGTAGTTTTTTATTAAATTTAGAATTCGGTACCTTCGCATCCTGATTCCCTTTTCCACCATTACTTTCATTTTGGTTTAATTTTTCAAAGGCAGCTTCCCATTTAGTATAGTTATTATCATTGATTTGTTCCTTCAAAATTTGCATAATATCCGGTAATTCTAATAAATCTAAATACTCACCTAATAAATCTAGCTTATCTATTTTGATTCTATTTTCTGAAACAGAAATTAATTTTTCTAAAAGTTTTTTCTTATGGTCAGCTGAGACATCATTCGAATTCAGGATTGATTCATACAATGAATAACTAATTCCTTCTTCATCCAACTCTATAAATTGTTTTATATATTTTTTAACTATCTTTTGTATATTTTCTTGAAGCTGTTTGTCACCTTCATCAAAAGTATAGTTGTCTATTAAATATATAAAATAATCTTCGTTATAATGATTATCTAATAGAAGTGCTAATATTTTTAAATCTATTTTTTCTTCAAATTCATTCTGTTCATATAGAATTTCAAGTTGTTCTATATCAATCTGTTCTTTGTTAAAATTCAAATAATCATTAATATTATAAAGAATAAAGAAACCTATGAGTTCGGAATATTCTTCCTTTATAAAATCTATATTAATTTTGTTAAAATCAATTAGATGTTGAGACATTAGATCTTGGAGTTGATCATTATCTATGCTCTTATCGTCAAAAATTTCATAGTAAGGAATTCCTATATCTCTGAGTAGCTGTATTCTTATAGTTTTCTTTAATCCTAAGGATTTTATGATAAACTTTTGAAATTTTTTGCCAATTTCTTCCTCTAAGTTTTGATAAATATTATTATCCAACCTAAAATTAGTACTCTGATTAATAAAGTCTACTAAATTAGTATCTCCTTCATTGTTTTGGCTAAAATATTCTAAAACAATTTCAGTATTCACTTCTGCTTTTTTAGTCTGAACAAGATTTTTTACTAGTAATTCTCGATTTTCACTAGATAGATCATTGAATTTATCTTGAGTATAAGTTATATAAAACTCTGGGATACTGGAGATAATTTTTTCTTCTAATGTAACGTTTTTAATTTTTTCGTCATTATCTGAGTCGTCAGATTCATCACGTTCTAATGTTTCCTGAGGTAATTGATAATTAAATACAACATTATTATTCAATAATTGTTCAATATACTCAGGTTTATCACGCATCTCTCCCTCTGATAAAGTAATATACATTAAAATATACTTTAGGAATTCTTCATCAGAAGATTGACAATAATCTAGTAAAGGTTTTAATCCATTTTGACCAGTCATGATTTCATAATTTTTATGTTTTACATCTGATAACTCTGTGCCCATATCAGAATACCGTTCCATGAAAAATAGTACATTATATTTGCAAATATCGTATAAGCGATTCTTATAAATATAATTCAGCACATTTTCCTCATATCCTGAACTCTCAAAATCAAATTCCTTAATTTTAAAATCTATAGCCGATAAATTGTATTTAAACTTCTCAAAATCACAATAATAATTTTGAAAAATATTAAGAAAAACCTCTTGTGTCATCTCTAGATATTTAGAAATTTGTTCTTTTGTTTCTTTTGTACAATCGTCCAAATCAACTAAATTCATTAAAGATAATATCAATCTTTTATCAACCAAATTACTATGTTTTTGGCGAATATATTCATTGAAGAGTTCCGAGTTATGATGTAGCCATTTTATCAAAAATACCCTTATATCACGCTCTGAGAAAAACGATTTATTTTCAACATCTAATCTAAATAATTCGTTATAAAAGTCCAGTAAAAATTCCAAAATATTATCTTGGTGAAAGATTAATTTCAACTTCTCATTATGTTCGTTTGCATATAACAGAAATCTAAATAAATCATAATTTAACACATTACTACTTTTATAATTTTTTAATTCTAAATAATTAAAGATTTCATCAAAATTTTTTAGAGAAATATTATATTTATTCTGTCTGCCAGAAATTACATTTCTTAAATATTCTTTTTCTTCTACCGTTATCGTATTCTCATAGAAATAATTCAAATAATCTTGATAGCTCTCATCAATATAAGCATTTCTAATTAGGAAAGAAATTATTGAGAATTGAGGATTCTTTCTTATTTCTTCTGTAAAGTCACTTTTAAAATCATCAATATCTTTAGCATATTGATAAACGTCTGATAATCTATAGCTGTCTAGTTCACCAAGTTCATCATTTATTTTCTTAATTTCTTCTTTTAGTTTTTCTATTATTTTTTTATTTTTAGTATTCTTTAAACGCTCTTGAAATTCCGGAGTATTCCTACTAGGAAATAAAGAATCAATATCTTCATTTCGTTTATATTGATTATACTCCGCATCATGATAACTATCAAAGGAATAAATTTCACTATCTCCTGCAATTAACTCTTTTATGTAATCATAACGTGTTGAAAAATCTTTTTCAAATTTTCCATTTACTTTAATTATTTTTCTTCCAGACGGTATTTTTAAGATAGTTCCATATAATTCAACTTCATCGTTTAAATGTTCTTCCTCAGCATTCTCTATCTTTCTCTCCAAAGCATTTTTCTTATTATTTAACTCCTCTCTAAGATTTTTTAATGCTATTTCTTTTGAGTTCAACAATTCATATAAATACCCTTGATTTCTTTGCAAAAGTGAAAAATCTTTAGGGAAAATATTCTTATAGACTACCATTGAAAAAATTTTCTCACGCTCTAATGGTAATTTACTTAATGTTTCTTTATAAGTCAGATACTCATTACAAATATTATTGATTAATCTCATATCGTCAAGATATAAAGAAATATTAAATAAAAACGTCTTGTCTAACCTAGTGTATTCCCTCATTTCTGTCAGCAATTTTTTTAAAATATCATGAGAATTAGAAGCGGTTACGACAGGAACTACAGGTATAATAAAATCAAAAAACTTCGTTCTCTCTTGTGATTCAAACAAATCATCCTTTACAAGATAGAAAAACACCAGCTTGGACTCGCCACATATCTTTCTTTTTCTATTGATAACTATATTTAATTCCTTCAATTTTTCAAAAATTCTAGAATCATTAAAACGTTCAATATCTTCAAATACTATAACATCCGCTTCAGACTGCTTAAACAAATAAAGTACATCATCTAAATAGCGATCAAAATAAGATACCCTTGAACTTTCATTTGAGAAGATTTCAATATCAGTTTCAACTTTTTCTGCCTTTAAGGATAATTTTTTGATAAAACCAAAATCTTTTTGTAGCTTCAGTAAAAAATAAATTCCATATACAATTAAAATAAATAAAGTTATTAATACAAGAAGAGAAATAATAGGTTTCGTAGTCCAAGATAACCAACAAAAGTTATGAACCAATTCACTCCATGAAGAAATATTAAAAAGATACAAAGATAATAGTATGGTTAAACTTAGATACAGTGTAATATTGAGAGGGTTGATCTGTGATTCAGCATCAAGAGTTTTAAAAATGGATTTCCTTATTTTGTTAGGATCTATTTGATGAAGCAATTGATTAATTATTTTCCCTTCAATGGTATTAATTTCTCGCTTATCAAGTCCATTTTTTTCACTACTTTTTATTTCATCATATTGTCCCAAAGAAATATGAATGAATTTTGTCTTTTTACGTTTTTCCTCAAAACTCTCAACAACACTACTTTTTCCAGCTCCATAATTACCAGTAATAGCTACATTTGTTACTTCCGAATTATTGTCAATCGCAAACTTAAGTGCTTCTAGTGTTATCGGCTTTATTTCAACATCTTTATTTGAAGTAAGTGCTCTAAACTTATATTCTTTTTCCATTAACTTTTCTATTTCCTTACGATTATTATATTCTTTTCATCTATGTATACCATTATATCAATTCTGACTCAGTATATAAAGCTTTTATATACAAAAACACCCCTTAGAAATCAATTCCTAAGGGGTTAGCTTCATCCTGCTACTTGTGTAGTTTCTTCTGTTTTCACTTTCTTATCCTTCTTACTTGAACCAGTCAATCGTCGTTTACTGTCTCGGATTGTATTCAGGTCCTTAAGGAGTTTGGTTAGGTGTTCCTTTTCAGGATATGCTTCTGCACTAGCTGCGGTATAGCGCATAAAGAGGTCATAGATGCTGGTTAGTTCGGTGCGGACTTGTCTGGTCTTCCCGACTTCCTTGGCAGACTTATGCGCACGCGCCTGACTTTCCACCTTGTCATACTCCTCCTGCGCACTGATCACCGCCTGTAGCATAGGTGTCAGTCCTAGACTGCTAACGGCCGTCTGGTAAGGTTCTTCACTTAGGGTTTTGAGCAGACTCTTGATTTCTGCCGTTTCCACATCATTGCTATGCTTGGTGATATCCTTGTACTTGGCAAAGACTGGCTTCAAGGCCACATGGGCTTCTTTGAGTTTGGTCTCCTTGATCTTAGCAAATCCTCGATGAAGGGTAAAGAGACCGACTAGGGCACTGTCACGATTGCGATCGACTTCGGTCAGGTTCGTCGCCTCTTTCTTTTCTACGATAGCGAGTTGGCCTTGGAAGTCTGCTAGCTTGCTTTTGAAGGAATCGAGGTGTTTGACATACATAGGCTCGTCCTTATGTGCCTTGGCAAAAACTTCTAGTAGTTGACCCGTATCTACCATGAGACTTTCAAACTCACGGTTGGTAAAGTTGGTGTAGCTTAGCGGGCGGATGGTGAATGTTTTTGTCATGATGATAACCTTTCTTTTTTCATTATTTCAAAAAGGAGTTTCCCCTCAAATTATAAATCCATTCTAACAGTTACTTTAAAAGATTTGTCCCCCTTCCTCTGAACTGTCAATATTTCCATCTAAAATGTACTTCTCAGGGCAAATCTTTTATTTCCAAAACAAAAAATCCCTATCTGACTGGAAACATATCTGTCTGTCAGATAGAGACTCTTACTATTTTTAGATTTTAACTTTTCGAACTTTAGAATACATCTAAACTTTAGGAAAGACGACTATTCGAAGTCTCGAATACCTCAAAACTTTCTCAGATAGACCATTCGAAGCTTAGATTGCCTATAAATTTATGCATTTCTTATCATTCTCAGCTTAGAATGCATATAAACTTTAGTAATTCTATGTCTTCGAAACTTCGAAGGACTATCTCCCCACTCTCAGTGGCTCAATGACTTCTTCGACAAGTTGCTTACAAGCTTCCTTGATTTGTTTTTTATAAAGGAGAGGGTTAAGGGCATCCGCCACTTCTATCTTATAGTCCTGATAGCGCTGGCTCTTGGTCAGCTGACTCTCTCCTAGTTGTTTCTTGGCTCCCTTGCGGTAGTGTTCGACATAGTAACGGAGTTCATCCTCTCCGACATACCAACGTTTGCTAAAGACTTGGATATGTTGCTGGATAACCGCCTCGATCATCTGATCCAAGATATTGGCAATGGACTGACCGCGATAGCTTTCTGGCTTGTCCTGTACTTCCTTCCATAGTTCAGTGATGATCTGGGCAAGATTTGGATTGGTCTTCTCAAGGCTTTGGATATAGGTATCCACTGCCTCTCTATCTTGAGCACTTAGGTTCTTTTCTTGACTCTGACCTTGCTCGATCAGGCTTTGGATTAAGGTTAGGATATAGGCATAGTTGATCTCATCCACTTGGATGGACTCTAGTTCATAGTGAATATCAAGTGGCTCCCCATCCTCACCACCATCATCTCTTCGGCTTTTTAATTCAGCTAGGATGTTTTGATAGAAGCCAAGATAGGTTTCCAATTCTTCTGCGCTAAGTCCTGTCTGCGCGTAGATTTCTTCCTCATCATACTCTTTATAAACTCGGATAGAAGCTAGGTATTTATCAAAGACCTGATAGGCCTTGGCGAGCTTTCTCAACTCAGGTGTAGAAATCTGCTCGATTTGGAGCCCTTGCTCAGGATCATCGGTGATGAGATTTTGGAAATCACTGCAACTCCGTAAAAAGTTCCTCTTTTCCTCTTCCCAGCTAGGGGCTAGGACCTCGTTTTCTCCACCATTTGAGTAGAGCTTGAGGGCATTATCCACTGCTTCCTTAAAGGCTAGAGGCTTTTGGAAAGTGATGATATGACCATAGGATTTACTAGAATCAAAGATACGGTTGGTACGACTAAAGGCCTGAATCAAATCCTGCGGTTGCAAGGGTTTGCGGTCGATAAAGAGAGTCGATAGACAAGGCGCATCAAATCCCGTTAGGAGACGATTGACCACGATAACCAAGTCCAACTGCTCATTGCGATAGAGATACTTGTCTTGCTTACGGGCAAGGCGGTTATTGACATCTGTGTTAAAGCCACGAAGATCCGCCATGGTAAAGTGAGTATCAAACTCTTGGTTATAGTCCTCTAAGACCTGTTTCATGTGGTCTTGGTTGGCTCTTGAGTCCTCTTCATTTTCTGTGACAGAGTAGGTGATGGTCGCCTTTGGAAAATCAGGAAGGACCTGCTTGACCCTCTCCGACACCTTGACACGTGTCTGACCAGCCTTGACTCGTTTGAGTAGGTCATAGTAGGCTTGGGCTTGAGGGATGGATTTAACGGTTAGGATGGCATTGTAGGTCTTACCTACTCCCTTTTGGAAGCCTAGCTGTTGGCGGGATTTATTGATAATGGCATCCAAGACTTCCAGCATATGCTCCTCATCTTCGTAGACACTATCTGGGACTTGATCTTCAGACTGATCTGTGATGAGAGTATTACGGTAATCGACCTTAAACCCTAGAACTGCGCCATCATGGATTGCTTCCTTGACGGTATACTCATGTAGACGATTACCATACTGTTGCTGGGTGGTTTGAGCAAGGTCTCCGACCTGCTGGCGTTTATTTTCCTTAAAGATAGGTGTCCCTGTAAATCCATACCAAAGGGACTGTGGGAAAAAGGCTTTAATGTCTTTTTGTGTTTGTGGTGTCACGGCACGGTGGCATTCATCCACGACAAAGGCCACTCGGAGCCCCTTGATTTTGTCCGCATCACGCTGGTAAAGTCCTTGGTCAAACTTGCGCATCATGGTAGTGATTTTCTGGATGGTTGTCACCACGACACGCTTATCATTACTTCCTAGTCGCTTGACCAAATCATGGGTATTATCCGTCTCATCGATATCAATGACATCATTGGTCGCATAAGAAAGAAAAGATGAAGTAGTCTGCTGGTCCAAGTCCCTGCGGTCAACGACAAAAATCGTCTTTTGGATGGATGGAATCTGGAGGAGATTCCGAGCCACCTTATAAGAAGTCAAGGTCTTTCCTGAACCTGTCGTATGCCAAACATAGCCTGATGCTTGCTGGCGAGAAGCTTCCTGCACCGCTTCGATGGCATGGATCTGGTAAGGGCGTAAAAGGATGAGAGCTTTCTTGCTATCATCAATGACCGAGTATTGCATGACCATCTGATGCGCACGAGGGATAGAAAGGACTTCATGGGCAAAACTCGTCAAGCTCGTTATAGGTTGGTTGACCTTATTCACCCATTTGGTTAGAAATTGCTTATTGAGTTTATTTTCCCTAGCTGCAGCGATATAGCGTGTATCGACCTTGTTGGTCACAACAAACATCTGCAAGCTAGAGTAGATGCCACGGAACTTGCCTTCGCGGTCATATTTTTTAATCTGATGAAAGGCATCTAAAAAGGGAACTCTAGGACTTTTAAGTTCAATTTGAATCATGGGCAAGCCATTGATGAGGAGGGTCACATCTAGCCTACGGTCTTGATCTAGGGGATTGGCCCTGTCTCTCTCGACTTGATTGACAACTTCATAGCTAGACTTACCAGCTGCGATATTGTCTCGCCAGATGACGGATAAGCGGATGGTTCCTAGGCTTGCATCCTCTCTTTGAACCTCGACTTTGGCAATGCCGTTTTCACCGACCAACCACTTGGCAGCATCGTAGTAGCTGATAAAGTTGAGTTGATTCTGGATCTGGCGTTTTTCCTGCTCTGTCAAGGGATGGTCTGCTAGCAGGGCAACGTTGTTTTGGGCTAGTTTAGTAAAGAAATTGTCCCATAATTGGTCTTCTGTTTTTAAATCTTCTCGATAAGTCCATTGACTTTCCCCAGTTACCAGTTGGGTGATTAGTTGTTTTTCTATCTCCAGTTCTGGTTTTACTTGCATCATTCTCTCCTTTATAATGCACAATTTTACTATATTATATCATGTTTCAGATGGATTTTTCCATACGCTCCTACTCGAATCGGCTTTTAACCTTCTTCTTAGTCAAGATACGGTCATTTTTGTTAGAGAGAGCTTGGATACGAGCTTCAAGAAGGATTTTCCGTCCGGCCTCTGTTCGTGTGTAGATCAGGTGATAACGTCCAATAGTTGGCGTCAGAAAGTCGAGGAATTTCTGTGCATCTTCCTTGCGCTTGTCAAAAAGACTAGGAACGACATAGTAAGGTGACTGACCTTGTCGGACCTTATCCGCCTTCAAGAGATAGCGCTGATTGTCCACTGGAGCAAAGAACTCTCCCACAGTCTGTGCAAACAGCTCCTTGTCCCTCATGCTTCCTCCCTTGAAATAGGCAAAAACCATATAGTTGTCCTTGTCCTCCTCTACCTGAACACGGGATTGATCGTCTATTAGATGCCCCGAATCTAGCAGAGCCTTTCGGATCTGCTCACCAAGGAATTGCATACGCCTATAGGGGCTTTTATAGAGGAGATAGCGTGATGTAGCAAAAGCTAGAAAGAGGAGACAGGCTGCCGTAAGCCACCAAACTCTAATCAGTCTCAATCTAAACAACAAGAGCAATAAATCCACTGCTAGGAGCAACAAAGACATGCGAACCCATTTTAATGCATCAAACTGGAGCATGATTGGAATCTTCTGTTGTTGAGCAGCGACTTCAGTGACAATCTCAAATCGATCTGCCACTACGAGAGCATCTTGCCATTTTTTGCGCAAGCCTGCTCGATCCTTGGAGAGACTCTTAACTCGCTCATTATACTCGCTGATTTGCTTTTTCCTAAAGGGGGGCTTGGGAAAATCCAAACGATCCAAACCGGTCTCAATACTCTCCTGATTATAGGCCAAGCCAAGAAAATGCTCCATCCGTCGCGACAAGGTCTGCAGATCCTGATTGCTCTCTGGTCTAGGCTCCTCACCAGGAAGAGTGATAAGTGCTTGCGCTTGAACGGCTACCAGATGCCAGATGTTACTGGTCTTTTCTGGATGTCCCGGCCAGATACGAATGGCACGGCCACGCATCTGGTTACTTAGCATAAAGCTCCCCACAAAGCTTCCGAGTATTAGGGAATTAACACAAGGAGCATCCCAACCCTCTCCGAGGAGAGATTTGGTTCCGACCAGGACTTGAATCTGCCCTCGTTGAAAAAGCTCCGTCACTGCCGCTACGATTCCCTTAGCTGGGCTAGGATAACCAACCTGCACATAATCTTTTGGATCCAAGTGACCAATAGATGAGAAACTAAGAGGAACCTGAGGCAAGAGTTCCTTCAACTCTGCTACCACATCGGTAGGCAAAATAACGACACTACCTGACAAGACAGCCAAAGATACAGGGATCTCTTGCTCCTGAGCTTTTCGACGAATGCTTTCAAAATAAGGGAGTACCCCCAACTGAGAAATGGTTGCCTGATTATCTCCCAGATAGGTAGCAAAATCCTTGCGAATATAGTCAGCTAGTACTAACTGTCTCAGTTCCTGACCTAGACTCTCATACTCCGTCAAAAAGATATCGACAATGGCAGACAACTTCCCCAGAGATTGGGTTAAAAGCTGGTCAGAAGCCTTAGACTTAACCAGATAAACCTGACGTTTTTCCACCAAGCCACGCGCCTTCAAGTCAGCCTCTAACTTTTTCTTATATCCATCTGGATCCTCATACCAATCTGGTGTCTGATAGAGTAGGCTCTGCAACAGCGTCTCCAGCCAGTAGGAGGTCAATGCTGGAAGCTTCTGGGTTCCCAGTAAATTTTGCAAAGAGGGAGGAATCGTTAACCCCTGAGAATGCATATAAATCAAAATAGCAGACAAGTACTTGGGATCTTCTAAGAGCAAATCAGATGAAATATCCCCTTTGAGGACCTTAGACCCTGCTACAAATGTTTGAAAATCAGGATCAACTATAAGGTGATGAATATAGTCCCACTTAGTCTCCTCAAACTGTTTGAGACGTTCCGACTCTTCAGCTGTTGGTGAACACATATAGACAAAATCCTGATGAGGGCAAAGAGTGTCTTCCTTGACTAATTCGGGTACTGTTATTTCTTGGTCGATTTCCCCACACATACGGATATAGCGTTCCCAGAGTTCTGGCTCGCTGTCATATGGTGGTGTGGCTGTCAGGGAGATGACTTGCAGCTGTTCATACTGCTTGCGAAAGGCTTCCAGACTTTTCCACCATTCATTGCGCAGGTGGTGGCATTCGTCCAAGCAAAGAGTCGCAACTTTCTGAGTTCTTAGACTTGCAAGCAAATCAAATCCCACAAAATCCTCTGCTTCACCATCTTCTTGTGATTGCAATTGGTTTATGGCACTATGAAAGGCCTGATAGGTCACAATCGTTAGGGGCCTCATCTCCTTTAAGTTTTGGGAAACGAGGTCTGAAAGTCTCTGACCATCCTCTAGAAAAGCAGCTTGGATCCTATCTACCCATTGTTCACGAATGGTGACAGTCGGAACTAAGATGAGGGCTGGGTTGCCAAAACGAGCGATTAGCTCGATACCAATGGTTGTCTTTCCAGACCCTGGTGCGGCCACTAGATGAACATGGCCGTCTGCTTGATAGTCCTGAAAACGATCCAAGACCTGTTTTTGGTATTGGCGCCAGCTTCCTTTAAAGTTCAAACCTAACATGATACCCCCTCATTCTATACCGTCATTTTCTTATTCTCATTTTACCACACTTACTTCACCAGTCCGATAATCCAAATAGTTTTTCTTCCCAAAATATGATATAGTAGAATCATACTATCTATGAGGAGTTTACATGTCACAGGATAAGCAAATGAAAGCTGTTTCTCCCCTTCTACAGCAAGTCATCAATATCTCATCTATCGTGGGGGGAGTCGGCACCTTGATTTTCTGTATTTGGGCCTATCAGGCGGGTGTTTTACAATCAAAGGAAACCCTATCAGCCTTTATCCAGCAAGCTGGAGTCTGGGGGCCACCACTCTTTATCTTTTTACAGATCCTACAAACTGTTGTTCCGATTATTCCGGGAGCTTTGACCTCAGTGGCTGGGGTCTTTATTTACGGCCATATCATCGGAACCATCTATAACTATATCGGCATCGTGATTGGCTGTGCCATTATCTTTTACCTCGTGCGTCTCTATGGAGCTGCCTTTGTTCAGTCGGTCGTCAGCAA
>CAUVMH010000027.1:0-20697 GCA_963552835.1 uncultured Streptococcus sp.
ATGGTTAAAACACCCTTGTAGCGTTTGTTGTGTTCTGCTTGCTTGTCTTGAAGTTTGCGGTCAGTTGTTGGATCATAGCCTGACTGGTTAGACTGGGCTTGAGAGCCTTGCTGAGTTGATGGAGCCTGAGATGGAGCTTGCTGACTAGGGGCTGCTTGTTCTTGTCTTGATTCAGGCGCTGGTTTCGCTTGTGACTGATCCGCCGCTGTAGAAGACTGACCAGAAGATGCCGGGGCCTTTTCAGATGAAGCTGAGCTTGAAGATTTTTGAGTCTTGCTTTCTTTGCTAGAAGAAGCTGCTTTAGAGCTTGATGATTGACTTGTCTTTGCAGAGCTACTAGTTTGAGTGGTTTCGTTTTTATTTCCACAAGCTCCTAGTAGCAAGGTAGAAGCCAACACAGTCGCTGCCATCAATTTGATATAGGTTTTCTTTTTCATTTTTTACTCCTTTGTAATGTTTTTGAAATATTGAGAAATCTTTTTGTAACATAATTGTAACATTAGGTTTTGAATCTGTCAACTATTTAGAGAACCTATTTTAAAAATTGTTCCCTCCACTATTTCAATTCGTAATCGAAACGAAAAAATAGGAAATTTTTTAGATTAGAGTCCTATTTTTTGCATCGCTCTTGTGTAATTCTAAGAAAGATAGCCATTCATAAAAATGATGATAAATAAAGAGGTCGGAAACTTTGTCCCGGCCTTACTTTTTATTTCAATCGATAGGTTTTTCTTGGTTTCTTTTTAGGCACTCGTTTGAGTCCGACTTCTTCTACATATTCGCCGTATTTTACGAGAAAGTTATTGCTGACGATGGGCCGACCGGGGTTGATGAGATTGACTAGTTCGGTTCCTTCATAGACAGTGAACTCCTCCTCCAGAAGATAAAGGAAGGTCGGATTCCAGTCGAGACGGCCTTGGATTCGTTTGATGGATTCTTGGATAATGGCATAATGGTCAAAGGCGAAGGCTCTCTCGTCCAGCTCGACTCCCTCAAGGTAGCATTTACCTGTCTGGAAATCAACATCTACAAAAACCACATCCTTGGCATCGTCACCTGCCTGAACAAGGTCTAAGGCACGACTAGGCAGGTACACTAAGTGGGCAATGGTCACCGTCCAACCCCGCGGATCACGCCCGGGAGTCGATACGGTCATCAATTGCTCGATTTTTTCCAAAGGTAGATCGAGATTGACTTCTTCTCTCACTTCGCGCTGACAGGCATGTGCAGCGTCTTCTCCCTTATCCATAAAACCTCCAACTAAGGCCAAACAGTTTTGATAAGGGTGAGCCTTGCGACGGATCAGCAGGAGCTTGATTTTTCCTTCGACAAAGCAGTAGGCCACCATATCCACTGTCACACTTGGTTTTTCATATTGAGGGAGTTCCTGCTTGTAGTACCAGTCTAAAAACTCCTCCTGACTGGCATGGATTTCATAATATTCTTTTTCCGTCATCCCTGCTGGAATCTTTATGTCTGCCATCTTATGCCTCCTTTCGAACTGCCTTAGTCCATTGGTACCAACCCACTAGACTGTTGAGTGTGTAAACCCAGTACATCCCTTGGATGTGGATATTTTCACCCCACCAGAGGTAAATACTAAAGAGATTGGTGGCAATCCAGAAAATCCATTGCTCACGGTAGAGACGTGTCATCAAGAGCTGACCAACACCATTGGTCGCATCGGTAACACTATCACGGAAAGGGCGAGCGCTATTGATACTTTGATAAGCCAAGCCCATACCAATCCAGATAATGGCAGTCAAGGCTAAGTACTTGAGCCAGTCAAGAACAGATAATTTCTTAGCTTCAAAGTGGGATTCTTCTGGTTTTCCTTGGTCATTGATACGATTGGACAACCAAGCATAGAGACCAATCGGCTGCATGACAAAGAAGTAAACAGTCGTCAAAACTTCTCCATAAAAAGTCGCGTTCATGGCCAAGATCAAGTAGATAGCCGAGTTAATGGCCCCAAAGAGATAATTGCTTGCACGCCCTTCTGCTACCAAGATAACACAGACAATCCCAGTCCATGATGCAAATAAGCTAAGCCAGTCATGGCTCTCCGTATTTTGCGTGAACTCCAAGATCAAGGGAACACTTGACAAGGCGATGAGATACAACCACTGGAAAAGGCTACGGCCTACAAAGAGATCTTTCCATAGCAAGCGCATGATTCCTGCAAAACCAATCTTACGGGCTTCGGCATGGACATTGTTAAAGTTTTCGATAAATTGTGTGATTTTTTTAGTTACTGTTTTCATAATTTTCTCCTAATCTGCTTGGTAAATGGCATCGATAGCCACTTTTGCTGCTTCATAATTACCTAGATAATCCTCAGCTAGATAAACTAGTGGGATGGTGGTTAAATATCGCTCTCTCATCTGATCCAAATGCTGGGAAAAACTGTAGCGAATGTGGTCTTCTGCCATGGTCATATCTCTAAATCCGTCATTGACATAGGAACCAACAGGCTGCACAAAGAGAATCAAATCCCATTTTTCCTTGGCCAAGATAGAGGCAAAGAGATTGTCAAATGTCTCCCCTGATAAGTCCCTTTGGTCCTCAGTCTCCATGTAATAGTCATAGTAGCCCTTGGTTACCAATGAATTGGTATCAGCTATCACTAGGCCTCGATTGGCATTGCTATCGATTAGTTTTGAGGTCTGGTCATACTGCCCTAAAAGGAGATAGTAGTAATCTTTTGGAGTCAATTCATCGTCGCGGACATTGTTTTTTATCTGGTACTCACGCGCGTATTCCAGACTAACGGGCGCATCGTAATACCTTGCCAAATCCTTGGCCAGAGTGGTCTTCCCATTGCTAGCACTTCCCATAATCAAGACTTTCTTGGTAAACTGACGACGGAAGGGTTGTGCGATGTATTTCCAATATTTGCTTGGATTTTCTCGAATCATAGTCGCTGAGATACCAAACTTTCTTTCTTGCAAAACGGTCTCAAAGCCACGATTAGCTAGTTCTTGCTGGTAGTCTTCTTCTCCCACAAAGAAAGTCAGTTCTTGCTGGGTTTCATCATAGGAAATCTCCGCTAACATCTGGTCCAACCACTCCTGCCAGCCCATAGGGTAACGAGGAAGCTTAGTCTCATCCAACTTGCAGACAGAGGTCAACTCGTCATCACGAAAAGCCTCTCTGATATAGCGAAATCTTTTTTGAAGACTTAAACCTACCTGCTCACCTCGATCTCCCTCGTAGCCTGAAACGACTACCCAGACCTGGTCACACTGACGCTTCGCTCGCTGGATCAGATCGATATGCCCCTGATGAAGAGGGGCAAAGGTCCCAAACACCACTGCTGTTTTCTTTTTCATAAACGTTTTACCTTTTTATAATTTTTGATATTTTTGTTTTATGTGTTTTTATTATATACTATATTTTTGTTTTGTCAATAGTTTTTTATCATTTTTTATAAAAAGGTGGCAAAAAAGAGAAGGCCATCTTTATACTGCCCCTCAAAAGTTGAACATAAAAACTCTAACTTTTGTGGTTCACTAGCCTTCTCTTTTTATATCTTAGTTTCATCTCTATATGAAATGACTTATCATTATTAGATACCAATTATAAGTAAAATCTTTGGGATCTTCAATGGTTAACCAATCAAATGCTAAATATCGAAAGTGGATATTTTTAAAAAACTGAGTCATTATTTTCTTCTTTTCATCGTGATGAATGAAGTTCCAATCAAACCAAGGAGACCAATGATCTCAAGAACTAGATTAGACGCCACTCCTGTAGATGGCAATTTCTTCTCAGTTGCTGATGTAGAATTTCCTTTTGCTACTGTTTCATTTCCAGTAGCCAGTGCTTTATGATTAACTTCTTTATTCTGGAATTTTCCAGTTTGACTCTCTCCTATCTGTGTTTGACTATCTTGGATAGACGGCTTAGTCTGCTTAGGTGTAGTGACATTTTGATTCTTAGAAAGTGTCTTAATCGCAAATAAACTGAAGTGGCTCGTTTTAAAGACAACTTGCCCATTTTCAACTTTAGAAGGAATACGTTCAAGGTCGCCATTTTCCTTTACGTGATAGACGTGAACATCTGAGCCAGTCTGCCCAAGCGCGAGCCGAACAGTTCGTTCTCCATTGACATGAGTTTCCTTGCCTCCTTTAGAAAGAGATAAGTCAAACACACGAACTGTTCCTCCTCCTGTTTTACGAGCAATTTTATCAGCCAACTCTTTCGTCGTTACTTCCTTGAGATGTAACTTATCAGCATCTGTAGGTTTATCAAATATTACTGAGACTTTCGTCTTGCCATCTGCTGCTGTAAAGATTTTATGTGTCTTTGGTTGTGCCGGCGTTTGCGGTTTCTTGCCTTCTGGTTGAGGATTTGGTTGCGGAGTTGGTTTTGCCCCTGGATTTTCCGGCTGTGGTTTGACCTCTGGTTTTGGTTTTTCTGGCTGCGGAGTTGGTTTTGGTCCTGGATTTTCCGGTTGCGGTTTAACCTCTGGTTTTGGTTTTTCTGGCTGCGGAATCGGTTCTGCCCCTGGATTTTCCGGTTGCGGTTTAACCTCTGGTTTTGGTTTTTCTGGCTGCGGGGTTGGTTTTGCCCCTGGATTTTCCGGCTGTGGTTTAACCTCCGGTTTTGGTTTTTCTGGCTGCGGAGTTGGTTTTGCCCCTGGATTTTCCGGCTGTGGTTTGACCTCTGGTACCAATTTCGCTTTAGCTTCTTTCAATTTAGACATGGCATCGTTCAATTTGGTTAATTGCATTGCCAGTTCATCCATTGTCACTGCTGTCTGTGATAGAAGCTTCTTGCTTTCGTCAACAACTTCTTTCGCATAAGTTCTAGTCTCATTATAGGCTTTTCCAGCTTCTCCTGTGAGTTTAGCCCCATCTGGAACAGTCTTTGTTTCATCGTCTAGTTTGTTCAAGGCTTCTTGGATGGCTACAATCTGTTGGATTTTATTGAAGGCTGGACGGAATTCTTTTTCAAAATAATCTTTTAAAACTTTCCCTTCTAAGGTACCATAATTCTTGTTCCTCGTTTGCTTAATATATGATTCAAACTCTTTTTCAAGACTAGTAAGATTCGGATATTTTGCTCTATATGCAGCGACCTGTCTAGTCATTTTTTCGATTTGTGCATGGATTTGATAATAGATAAAGTCATCTATAAACGTTTGGAGAGTTTTGGCAGTGTATGAACCTTTTTCTAACTGTTCCCTAAATGCTTTTATTTTAGCAGGAGCAATCTTTTTAGAATCCTCCCAAATATCTTTTTTCTGTACCTTATAATCACTGTTATTTTCTGGTAACTCTGGATAGTTATTCACTTCAGTCAAAGCTTGCTCTAGTTTTTTTAGCTCTTCCTTAGCCTTATTCTTCAAAGATTCTATCTCTTTCGTTTCTTCAGTCGGTGTCTGAGATTTCCCATCTTTAGTTGGAGGAATATGACCTTCCATATCAGGCTTTCTTTGAGGCTCAGTTGGTTTCGTTAACCCTTTTTTGAATTCCTCCACAGCAGCATTTAGCTCTGACTTCGCTGTTCCTAGAATCCGATCTAGTTCCTCTTTTGTTTGAGCTTTAGAAAGCTCTGATCTATATTTATTTACAATTCCTAAGGCATTTTTAATTAATTCACCAAATTTAGACTCATCCTCAGATTTCAAATCTTTTTTAGTTCTATCCAACAGCTCACTCATGTGATTAGAAAGCGATAGATTAGCTTCTGAAATTTGTTTAGCTAAATCTTGCTGATCAGTCTCCTTAGCACTTCGTTTGTCTCTCGGTTTCGTTGTCTCTTTATTGCCATTAGATGTTTTGAGTTTTGCAATCTCATCAAGAAGACTGTGTTTAGCCTTCAGCACCTCTTCGTTTTTCGCGGCCTGATCGAGTTGCTGAAGCGCCTTTTTTTCCAACTCGCGTAACTGTTTGATTGTGGCATCCTCGTTTGCTTCTTCTTTGTTTAGTTTTTTCTCCTTTATGTTTTCGTCCACTTGTTCATTGACGTAGTTTTGAATTTCTTTTTCAACGTAAGCTTTGTAAGATTTGAATAACTTACCTAGATCAGCAATAACTTCTTGTTTAATCGTTTGGAGTGATTTATCCGACTCGTTCTTAAAATCATTTACAACTCGCTCTTTGATTTTATTGATTTCGCCTACTAAAGAACTTTTATCCTCTTCGGTGATACCTTTTGTAGTTACCATATCGCTAATCAATTTCTTTTGATGGTCGAGTTCTTCATTGATTTTTTTGAAAGTATCTTCCAGCTCTCTATAACTATTCTCCAAAGTTTCTAGGTTATCACGGTCATCTTCTCCCTCAATCTCTTTTATCAAGGAATCTTTCCGCTCAGTTGGTAGGGTACCCTTTCTGATTTCTTCTTTTAAACGTTTTTGAATTTCAGCGACCGCACCTGTATTCTCTTTTGTAGAAGTATCTTGAGACTGTTCCGAGCTCTCCTTAGTCGGTGGAACTACCTTGTTTTCATCTTTCGATTGATTTTCTTTTTCCTTCCTTTCTTGTTCCATATGCTGCTTTTCATGGTGTTCTAGTAAGTCTAGGTGAAAATCATTATCTATCGAAAGCAAGCTTCCTGTATCATTCGCCTGTTCGATTTTCTGCTGATATGCTGCTTTTTTATCTGTAGGAAGGTCACTTTCCGCTAGCTCTTTTATTAATTTTTCTTTTGCATCTTTCAAAGTTTCTCTAGCTGGTTCTGTTTTTTTATTATTTTCAGAAGAAGTTTCTTTGTTTTCTCCTGCCTTATCCTTAGATGAAGTTTGTTCAGTGACCTTAGCACTATTTGTGGGTGCACTCGAGCTCATCTCACCAGCATGAGCAACACTCCCCATAAAGAAGCTAGCTACTAGTACACTAGCTACTCCTACACTAAATTTACGAATGGAATAACGCATTCTTCGTTCATGATTTGATTTAAACATATCTATATCCTCCATAATTTTAATTAACTACAGTATATCCTGCTAATATGAATTGTATATGAAATTTGCTATATTATTTTCGCTATCCTTTCATTCTTCCATTAGGAATGATAACTTCTTGCAGTAATTTCTCTTCTTCTGCTATTCTTTGATAAAGAATAACCGCATAGACAGGAAAAATAAAGATAAAAGTTACGTAAGCATGACTCACCAAAGCTAAACCAACTAGCTCAGGAAGAATATTTAAAAAGTAATTGGGATGTTTCACAATTCGAAAGAGAGGATGATCTACATATTTGTGATTATTGACAAGCATTAGCTTAACTGTCCAAATATCCCCTAATAGGTGAATGACCAGCAATAACATCAACATGGAAAAAATAAGCAAAACTAAACCAACCATGCTCATGCCATCAAACCTTGTCTTATGTACCATTGCTTCAACGAAGCAAGAGAGATAAAAAACAATATGAGCCATCGTTAATCGTTTTGTATTCTCAACTCCAAATTCTTTCCCGCCATTGCTAAGGATTCGTTTTTCATTCTCCATCGAACGTTTTAAAAAAATCAATCGAACGAGGAAGGTTACTAAAATAATCGCAAATACCATACCAGTATCCTTTCTTTTTTCTATATTTAAAATAATATTCTCATGTTAAACCTATGTGAACTTTAACAAAAAAGAACGGAGAGATTTCCGTTCTTTTGCTTTATACAACTAATCTGCTTGCAAGCAAATTTTAAATTCCATTCCTTGTTCATAAGGGAGAAAACTATAGGACATTTGATAACTTTCTAGGATGTTATTCACGATATAGAGTCCTAAACCAGACCCTTCAGACTTGTCTGTGACAACTTGAGAGTGGTAAAAAATATCAAACAAATGATTCAACTCTTCTTGATTAAGAGGTTGGCAGGTATTTTTGATAGAAAGATAGCCATCTTGCTCGGATATGATTACGCGCCCATTTTTATCTGAATATTTAATTGCATTACTAATCAGGTTTGTCAAAACCTTATCCAATGCCTTGAGACTCATGACGACCCTAGTAGCATCTGTCAATTGATTTTCAATTTCTATTCCTCTTGAGTGTGCTAATTCCTGATAGCGAGATAAAACATCCGTCAAAACAGTCTGGACTATCAAGGTCTCGCTACACTCTGTCCACTCTTGGAACTTAGAGGACTCCAAAACTTCTTCGAGCAAGTGGCTCATTTGATCAATTTGATCGATACTCTTTGCTATATACTTAGGGTGGTCTTTATAATCCCCAATATTGTACTGCATATTCTCTAGAATAATTCGAAGACTGGCTAAAGGGGTTTTCAACTCATGTGACGCTCCACGAACAAAAGAAACTTTCTGCTTTTGCAACCTGACAATCCGTTCATTTCTTCTCTCAGATTCATCAATGACTGCCAGCAAGTTTTCATACACATCATTGATTTGCTTTCCAACCTCCCCAACTTCATCCTTTCGCGTTTCATCAAAGCGAATATCATGATCCAACTCCTGCATCTTACCTGTAACTTTTGAGATATAAAAGAGGGGCTCCAATAAACGTTTCGTATAGAAGTAGGAAAAGAGAAAGGCAAATACAAGCGTTGCTAAAAAGGTATACGGGAGATAGAGAAGCATAATCCGTGTTGCCTCTTTATAAATATCCACACCTTGAATAAATTGAATGGTTACCTTTTTACCATCAGCTGTCGTAATCTGACGGTCAATCGTTACGATATAGTTAGTGGGACTGCCTTCCTTTATTTCCAAGTCGTGCACAAGGGAAATTCTCTTATCCAGTACGTCATCTTTCAAATGGGCAGAGATGCGAAGAGATTTTGAATAGGACTCCAGCAAACTAGGCAGTTCATGAAAATTTTTGCCTTCTAAGTGCTTGCTCATAATAGTAGCACTCTCATTAAACTTCTCACCCTCTTGCTGAATGTAATAAAAAGGAAAGGTCAGATAGATGGCAATGTGGATGACCAAAGCGATTGCACCTAAAAGCGAAAAACTTCTTAAAAATGATTTGGTTAATAATTTAGGGTTTTTTATCATAAGCTAATTTTATATCCTGCATTTTTCACTGTTACAATACAATCCAGATCCAACTTCTTACGAAGATTTCGAATGTAAACATCAACTACTCTATCAAGAGGCAAATCTGCAAAATCATTTGAGATAGACTCGAGTATCTGCTCTCTACTCAAGACCTGGTTCTTATGTTGGATTAAACATTTTAAAACCAACAATTCTTTCGGCTTAATTGCAACCTCCTCGTTCTTGACTCGAGCTTGGTAGGATGTGAAATCCACTGTCACATCTTGATAATGCCAAATATCCCCCACAACATAGTAACGCCTAAGCAAGGCTTGAATCCGTTTGACTAGGAGCACCAGTGAAAATGGTTTTGTCACATGATCATCAGCATAAAGGTCAAATACCTGCATCTGAGTTTCCTCATCTCCGAGCGCACTTAAGACGATTACAGGAATATCATGATTTCCATTAATTTCTTTTAAAACCTCAAATCCACTCCGCTTCGGTAACATCAGATCCAAGACCATCAGATGAATCGGGAACTCATGAAATTTCTCCAAAGCCTCCTGCCCATCCTTTGCTAGAATAACATGATAGCCTTCTTCTCTCAAAAAAGCAGCTACTCCCTCTCTAATCATATCCTCGTCATCTACAACTAAAATGTTCATCTATTTCCCTTCTTAACCTATCTAAAATTCACTCTTTTGCTAGATTTACATTATTTTCATTTCATACGCAAAAAAAGAAACAGGGCTCTATTGAAATGGTGGAAATTTCAGGAAACTCTGCTCTTTTTCATTCTATACAAATCTTAATATCTATTCTTATTATAACCAATATTTACATATTGTCAACTTGTTTCCTTTGGTTTCATAAAAATAAATACAAAAAAGAATCAGGATTGCTCCTGACTCTCCATTTTTAAGCAATATCAAATTTTAGTTGACCAGCTTTGACACCAATCTTGAGGGTCTTGCCTGCCACCAGTTCTCCCTTAAGGAGGAGTTCTGCCAACTTGTCTTCCACCTCTGTTTGCAGTGTTCTGCGAAGTGGACGAGCTCCCATTTCTGGATTGTAACCTTGACTAGCTAGTAACTTCAACGCTGAAGCTTGCAGTTTCAAGTCGATGCCTTTCTCTGCTAGGCTAGCAATCAATGGTTTAACCATGATCTTAACAATTTCTTGCATATGCTCGCTATCCAAGCTGTGGAAGACCACCTTTTCATCAATACGGTTAATAAACTCTGGTCGATAAGTTTTTTTCAACTCTTCAAAGATTCGTTTTTCCATATTTTCCTGATCAAAACGAATGTCCTTGGCCCCAAAGCCAACTGTCTTGTCGTCACGAAGGGCTGTCGCACCAAGGTTTGACGTCATGATGATAATGGTATTTGAAAAGTCCACCTTGCGTCCCTTGCTATCTGTCAAGACACCGTCGTCCAGAACCTGCAAGAGAACATTAAAGATGTCTGGATGAGCCTTTTCTACCTCGTCAAAGAGCAAGACTGAGTATGGTTTGTTGCGAACCTTCTCAGTCAACTCCCCACCTTCTTCGTAGCCCACATAACCCGGAGGAGCTCCATTGAGACGGCTAGCCGCAAATTTCTCCATATATTCGCTCATATCAAAGCGGATAAGGGCTGATTCGTCATCAAAGAGGACTTCTGCCAGAGCCTTGGCCAATTCGGTCTTACCGACACCAGTTGGTCCTAGGAACATAAAGGAACCAATCGGACGCTTGTGACTGCGAATACCTGACTGATTGCGGCGAATGGCACGGCTAATACTTGAAACAGCTTGATCTTGACCGATGACACGTTTGTGCAGTTCCGCTTCCAAATTCAGGTATTTCTTGGCATCAGTCTGAGTCAGTTTTTGAACTGGGATACCTGACAAGCGACTCAAGGTAGTCAAAATTTCAGATTCTGTTACCAAGTCTTTATAGACAGGGACTTCCTGCTCTTTTGCTATTAACTGGGCCGCTTGTTTCCACTTGCCATCCATCAAGGCCTTGTCAGCTGGACTCAAGCCAGATTCGTCTGCTTTCACATACTTGGATTTGTTTTGCACTGTTGCTGCCGCCTCGTCCAAAAGATCAATGGCAGAGTCTGGTAAATGACGACTGGTCAAGTAACGATGCGCCATCTTGACAGCTGTTTCAACGGCTTCATCTGTGATTTGCACACGGTGGTGTTTCTCATAGGTAGCCTTCAAGCCCTGTAAAATGGTCATACTGTCGGCCACGCTTGGCTCTTCGATCGTCACTTTGGCGAAACGACGAGAAAGGGCTGCATCCTTTTCGATATGTTTTTGGTATTCCTCCTGAGTAGTCGCACCAACAGTTCTCAAAGTTCCACGCGCCAAGGCTGGTTTCAAGATATTGGCCGCATCCAGAGTTGAGTCAATCCCACTACCAGAACCCATGATAGTGTGAAGTTCATCGATAAAGAGGATCACTTTGCCGTCTTCCTCGATATCCTTGATGATATTGTTCATACGTTCTTCAAAGTCACCACGGAAACGTGTCCCTGCAACGACATTCATCAAATCAAGCTCTAGAACACGCATCTTTGCCATTTCAGCTGGTACGTCCCCACTAGCAATACGCTGGGCAAGGCCAAGGGCCAGAGCTGTTTTCCCGACACCAGCATCTCCAACCAAGACAGGATTGTTCTTGGTCTTCCGACTCAAAATCTGAATCATACGTGAGATTTCCTTGTCACGACCGATAACTGGCTCTAACTTGCCAGAGCGCGCTTGCTCTGTCAAATCATGCGTGTAGTCCTCTAGTCCGCCACTTGGATTCTGAGGCATGCCCATCATATTGGCCATGGAATTTTGCTTGTCTGCTACCGTGCGATGGCGTTGACGCAAAGCCTTAAGGTCTTCTCTTGTCCAACCTGCACGTTCCTCTAAATTACGACGAAGAGCGGCAATTCTGACCTGATCTTTCTGGTCTTCATAAGAAAAACCAGCTCTCTCCAAAATGCGAGTTGCCAAGGCATTGCCATCATGCAAAATCGCATAGAGGACATGCTCTGTCCCTAGCACCTTTGCATGGACCACTGAGGCCACATACTCTGCTTCTGCAAAGAGAACCTCCAAACGATGGGAAAAGGGCAATTCCGTAAAGGTTTCGTCCTGGCTATAGTCCGTTTCAGTCAGTTCCAACGCAACCTCTTCTAAACGGTCCATTTCATAAGGATAATCATTTAGAGTCGCACCTGCCACACTGTAACTGTGATTGGACATGGCAATCAATAAATGCCAAGACTCTAGATAACGGGCTCCAAAATGGCTCGCAACCATGTAGGCACTCTCGATACATTCATTCAATGCTTTTGAATAGTTCATCTTACTTCTCTTTTCTATCTACCTCTTGTAATAGCTGTCGGAGCATATTGGCACGGACAACTGAGGATTCCTCCCCTAGGACACGATCTGTTGCTACTGAAGTCAGCAAGGTCATCTCCTGCTTGGTCATCAAGTCCTGCTCCACCAAAAGCTGGAGAATATCCTCGTAAATCTCCTGACTAACTCTCTCACCAATCGAGTAAAGCAAATCGCGGAGCATCTCATGATGATTGGAAAACTCAATACGCCCTATGCGAATGTAGCCTCCGCCACCACGCTTGCTCTCAACCAAGTAACCTCTGCTTTCAGTAAAACGGGTCTTGATGACATAGTTGATCTGACTTGGCACAACCTGAAAGGTATCTGCCAACTGGCTCCGCTGCAATTCCACGATACCAGCTTGGTCTAAAATCGCCTTGATATAGGCTTCGATATGATCTGATGTATTTTTAAATCTCATAGTAAATCAAACTCCTTCTTTGAACCTTGACTATCTTTGACTATTATACCGAAATTTTCTCATTTTTAAAAGAAAAAGGGCGCTGGTAAAGGATAATCTTCACCAACTCCCTATTTTTCTACTTATCTAATCCCAATTCTGCTAATATTTGTCGTTTGTAGGCAATTTTTTGGACTTCCTTGTCCTCGTCTTCAGACCAATCTAGTTTAATTTCTGAGACAATCTGCCCAGGGCGGTTTTTCAAGATATAGATGCGGTCACTAAGATTGAGGGCCTCTTCGATACTATGCGTGATGATGAGGGTCGTCAGTTGCAACTGCTTGTGAATCTCCAGATACCAAGCATGGAGTTCCATCTTGGTCATCTCATCCAAGGCGCTGAAAGCCTCGTCCAAGAGAAAGAGCTTGTGTCCGAAAAGGTAGGTACGGAGCAAGGCTACACGCTGGCGCATCCCACCACTGAGTTCATGAGGATACTTATCCCGTACAGCTGTCAGCTGGAAGGTCGCAAGAATTTCATCCGCTCGGGCAATGGCTTCTACCTTATTCACCTTTTGAATCAAGAGGGGCAGAATAATATTGCCAAGTACCGTCTTATGTTCTAAGAGCAAATCCTTTTGCAACATATAACTCACGCGCCCCTTGGGATTCTCCTCGCCATCAAGGACAATTCTTCCCGACTGGACTTCTAAAATTCCAGCGATTAGATTAAAGAGGGTGGTCTTTCCAACACCACTTGGACCTAGGATAGAAACCACTTCACCTGAAGTGACCTGCAGGTTGATATCCTCTAAAATCTTTTCCTCGCCATAGGCATAGCTTACCTGTTCTAGTCTAATTTCTGTCATTATTTTACAAATTCGTTAGTGAAGCCTTTATCAGTCAAGTCTTCTTTTAAGATACCATTTTCTTTATCCCATTTGTAGAAGGCATTCCAACGGTCTGCGTCAAATTGTCCCCATTTTTCCTTGTCGCTTGCGTATTCTTTCGACAAGTATTTTTGAGATTCGATGACAAAGTCACGTTTTTCCTTGAGTTCAGGGGCATTCTTGATGAGGATATCTGCAGCTTCTTCTGGATGTTCCATAGCGTATTGGTAGCCTTTTTTGATGGCTTGGATGACTTTACGAGCTTCTTCTTTGTTGTCTTTGAGGTAGTCGTTGTTGGCAATGATGACTGGTGAGTAGTAGTCAAACTCTTTAACATAGTCTTTCAAGTACATGAAGTTAGCATCTACGCCCTGAGATTTGGCAAGAATACCGTCCCAACCGTAGTAGATCCAAGCAGTGTCAAAGACACCATTGGAAATCGGTGTGATCGAGTTTGAATCGTTGTTTGGTACTTTTTCGACCTTTTCAAAGTCTCCACCTTGAGATTCTACCAAGGTTTTCAACATAGCAAGCTCAGTCGGGTCATTCCAAGTTCCGTATTTCTTACCAACCAAGTCCTTTGGACTGCTGACATTGTCAGATTTACGAGAAATGATTCCAGATGTATTATGTTCAACGATAGCGGCAACGGCAGTAATCCCTGCCCCTTTTTCCAATTTCTTAGCCATGTAGTCTTGGAAATAGATAGCAAATGGTGCCTTACCATTGATAACCAAGTCAGAAGAACTTTCTTCTGGTGGCAATTTCAAATCAACATCCACTCCAACTTCTTTGAAATAGCCTTTCTCCTTAGCCACATAAAGTCCTGTGTGGTTGGTATTTGGGGTCCAGTCTAGGATAAAGTCAATCTTCTTGACTTCTGCTTCTTTGTTGTCCTTAGAAGCAGTTCCTTGCCCACAGGCCACAAGCACGACAGCTACAAGAGCTGTTACAAGCGTTAAAAACACCTTCCATGTTTTTTTCATTTTCATTTCCTCTTTTCTTTTTTGAAACATTCTTATTCTACGAACGTTTCCATTTAATCACATGTTTTTCGCTGATATCGACCAGCTTCATACCCAAAAGGCTGATAATCGACACTAGAATAATAATGGCAAACATGGTATCATACTGAAACAGTTTTTTAGACTGAATCATATAAACACCTAGTCCTTCAAAACCTCCCAACCACTCAGATACCACTGTTGTGATAAAGGCGTAGGAGACACTGACCCTCAGACCTGCATAAAAGTAAGGCAGGCTGACTGGGATTTTAAAATGCCAAAGGATTTGCCAAGGCTTGGCCCGCATCAGACTAAACAAGGTCAGCATATCCTTGTCACAATGCCTAAAACCATCCAAAATGCTGACGATGATAGGGAAGGTTGTCGTCAAGATAATCAAGACAATCTTGGGCAAAATTCCATAGCCTAGCCACAAAACCAAGATAGGAGCTATAGCAATGGTCGGAATGGTCTGAACAACCACCATCATAGGGTAAATCAAGTCATTGAGCCAAGTCAGACTGTCCATAAGCACCGCCATGATACAGGCAATCAAGACTCCCAAGACTAGACCTAGCAAAGCCACTCTCAAGGTCGCCCAGCTATGGTGCCAGAGAAATTCTCTGTCACGAACAAAGGACTGGAGAATTTCAAAAGGGGTTGGCAGGATAAACTTGGGTAAAAGTTTGAATATTCCTGCTAACTGCCAGATTGACAAGACTCCTAGAAAACCCAATAGACTAATGTGTCGTCTCAGTATACTTTTCAAGTTTCTCATCGATGCTTAAAATCTCTCCTATATTTATTTTGACATTGGCAAAGACATTATCTGCCTCCTGCCCTGCCACTTCAAGCGCTTCTTTGAGAATGCGCATGAGCTCATCCAACTCCCCTTCCAAGACCGTTTCAAATGGTGTCACTACCATGGTCACGGACTGAGCTTGCAGATAAGCAATCACTTGATCGATAATAGCAATCCGGTCAATCCCCTGTGATAGGGGCAAGACTTGCAAGGCAATGCTTGCTTTCATAAAAACCTCCTCTTCTAGGTTTCCTTTTGACAAAAAGAAAACCCCTTCCATATATGGAAAAGGTGCAGAATTCGGCTAAGTATCGTTCCCTACGCTGGCATTACCCAGATCAGGTGCGGTCGAAGTTTAACACTTCCTCTCAGACTGTACACAGACTCCCATATCTTATATGGACATATAGTAACGCAAATACAAGGAAAAGTCAAGGAAACTGCTTACAGAAAATCTTGAAAAGAGTTTGAAGGCACGCGCTTCAAACTCTTTCGTAACTTTCTTATTTAGCCTCGTACCAAGTTGCTCCTTCATTTTCATCTGCGATAAGGGGAACACTGAGCTGGATGGCTTCTTCCATGGTTTGTTTCACTAGAGCTTTGACAGCTGCTAGTTCTGATTTCGGAACTTCAAGGACGATTTCATCATGCACTTGCAAGAGCATCTTGGTCTGATAACCACCCTCAACTAGAGCTTTGTCTAGCTGGATCATAGCAATCTTGAGGATATCTGCTGCCGAACCCTGAATAGGGGAGTTAATGGCAGTTCGCTCTGCAAAACCACGAATGTTAAAGTTGCGCGAATTGATATCTGGTAGCTCTCGACGACGCTTGAAGAGGGTCTCTACATATCCCTTATCACGCGCTTCACGTACCACTTCTTCCATATAGTTTTTAATCCCAGGAAAACGCTCAAAGTAGGTATCAATGTAGGCTTTGGCCTTCTTACGACTAATACCAAGATTGTTCGCCAAACCAAAATCTGAAATCCCGTAAACCACTCCAAAGTTAACCGCCTTGGCATTACGACGGTCGTTTGGAGTCACATTCTCAGGGCGTTCAATTCCAAAGACCCGCATGGCCGTCGAAGTATGGATATCTGCTCCCTCTTGAAAGGCCTTAATCAGATGCTCATCCTTAGAAATATGAGCCAAAACGCGCAATTCAATCTGTGAATAGTCCGAGCTGAGCAGCACACTATCCTCCCACTCAGGCACAAAAGCCTTACGAATGAGACGGCCTTGCTCCAAACGCACAGGAATATTTTGCAAGTTTGGATCTACACTAGACAGACGCCCAGTCTGAGTCAAATCCTGCACATAGCGCGTGTGAATCTTGCCATCATCCAAAATCCAGTCCTGCAAACCAATCACATAGGTAGATTGAATCTTAGCAATCTGACGGTAGTCTAGAATTTTTTTAACAATCGGAGCAATAGGAGCTAGACGCTCTAGCACATCCACAGCTGTCGAGTAACCTGTCTTGGTTTTCTTGGTGTACTCTAGAGGAAGACCCAGTTTTTCAAAGAGAAGGACGCCTAACTGCTTAGGTGAATTGATATTAAACTCCTCACCAGCCAGTTCGTAAATCTCTTGAGTGAGTTGCTCAATGACGACCTCATTTTCAGCCTGCATTTCAAGTAGGGTTTCTTTTTTGACCTTGATCCCAGCAATTTCCATCTTAGCAAGGACAAAAGCCAGAGGTTGCTCCATGTCATAGAGAAGGTCTAACTGTCCATGTTCACTGAGTTTTTCAAGTAAAACAGGCTCAGTCTCAACCAATACAGCAACCTTGCGAGCCAAGTGCTCCAAGAATCTCTCTCTCTCAGGGATAGCTTTCTTGACACCCTTGCCGTAGAAAATCTCATCATCAGCCAGATAAGTCTGGCCGTAGAGATTCGCAATGGTTGAGATTTCATTGTTCTCGACTGTTGAGAGTAAGTATTTTGCCAAGCGACTGTCAAAAGCAGGTGCCTGCAGGTTCAAGCCCAAGCGATTTAAAAGAACCTTCGCTTTCTTAAAGTCATACACTTTCAGAGGTGTTTTTTCTAAAAAATTCTTGAGAATCGGCTCCTGCAAGAGCTCAAGTTTGTCTGTGGCGTAAAGTTTATCCCCGCAGGACCAGGCAAAACCAACCAAGTCATCTGTATGGTAGTTCTCACCAAAAAGTTCAAAGTGGAAGATAGAGTCGGCACTCAGCATGTCTTGACTGACGTGGTCAACGATGGCGAAATCCAAACTTTCAGGCGCATCCGTTGATGACACATTTAGAGCTTGCTTGAGCTGTTTGAAGCCCATCTCATCGTAGAATTTCCCGAGATTTTCCACATCTGGGCCATTATAGACCAAATCATCAAGGCCAATCTCAATTGGTGCCTGAGTATCAATGGTTGCCAAGGTTTTAGACAAAAAGGCTTGTTCCTTGTCATTGATGAGATTTTCCTTCATCTTAGAAGCCTTCATCCCATCAATATTTTCATAAATACCCTCAAGCGAACCATGATCCATCAGGAGCTTGATGCCCGTCTTTTCACCGATTTTCGTGACGCCAGGGATATTATCAGACTTATCCCCCATAAGAGCCTTAAGATCAATAAACTGAGCTGGTGTGAGGCCCATTTTTTCCATGAGATAGTCTGGTGTAAAGGCCTCAAACTCAGCCACACCTTTCTTGGAAATCTCGACCACCGTATGCTCATCCGTCAACTGGATCAAATCCTTATCTCCGCTAACAATTGTCACATCAAAAGAATCCTTCTCAGCCAAACGGCCTAGAGTCCCGATGATATCATCGGCTTCATACTGGGCCAACTCATAATGGCGAATCCCAAGGTGGTCTAACAACTCACGAATGAAGGGAAATTGCTCACGAAACTCATCTGGAGTTTTAGCACGGCCACCCTTGTAGTCTGCATACATCTCTGTTCGGAAAGTCGTCTTGCCTGCATCAAAGGCTACCAAAACATGGCTGGGCTCAACCCGCTCTAAGACATGATTCAACATGAGTTGAAAGCCATAGATTGCATTGGTATGAAGGCCATTAGCATTTTTAAAACGATCCAACTGCTGATAGAGCGCAAAAAAAGCTCGAAAAGCAACAGAAGATCCATCAATTAATAATAATTTTTTCTTGTCCATACACCCATTATAAAGGAAAGAGGGGAAAAATACCATCGGGAAGAATAGGCAAATGGTAATGAAGTCCTCTTTTTTATATTCTTTCTAGATTCTAGCTCCGTTACTATCTACTTGATAGCCATCCACAGTGGTATTCACTGCTAAAGCCCCTGAAGCATTAACGTAGTAATACTTTCCTCCTACTTGGAACCACTGGCTAGACTTCATAGCCCCTGAACTCTCCAAATAATACCATGTTCCATTTTCCTTGAGCCATCCCGTCTGCATCTCACCTGAAGCCTTTAGATAATACCAGTGAGAGCCATCCTTAATCCAGCCAGTTGACATGGCCCCATTTTCTTTTAAATGATACCAATTGTCGTTAACTTTTTTCCAGCCTATCACTAGCTTACCATTCTCTCGGTAATACCAACTCCCTCCTTCTTTTTTCCAGCCTTTCTCTGTATTGCTTAACTCTGCATACTGCACATATCTTCTAGCACCACTGTAGGATAGATAGCCGAGCCACTTATAACCATCCTTTTCAAGAACTTGATCATAACTCACACTCTCACCAGCATAATAGTAATCAATAACCTGTCCTGTACTTGACGGTTGGTCCATAATCGGCGATTTCCCCGTGAATACTATTGTCCCGCTGGACGGAAGCTCTGAGTTACGAGAACCCTCACTCACACTATGGGTAGCGGATAAATCCCTGAAATGAATAAAACCTGTCATCGAACTAGCCTTGACTTTTCGACGGTTATACTTTTCTCGAACCCCATAGTTATACTCTTCGATTTCAATCGTATCCCCTGATACATTTGATACCCAGGCCACGTGCCCATAATAACCTTCTGTCGACCAAGCAATAGCTCCAACTTCTGGCTTAGTATCCACACGGTAGCCTTCTCGCCTTGCACGATGTCCCCATTCATTCGCATTTCCGTAAGCAGGAGGAATCTCAAAGCCATTTACACTACTCAAACGAAAGGCCGCAAAAGAGGTACACTGGCGAGAATACATCCGCCACTGGTCGATTTCTACACTACCATTTTTGTAGTGAAGCGGATAATCATCTCCACGCGCTACACTGTCGGCTTGAACCGATTCCCCACCAAACAAAAAGGTACTCGTAACGAACAAAGTAGCCAGCCCTACACTCAACTGAGTACATCTACTCTTCTTAACTCCTGATTTAAAAAACGTCATTCATTCTCCTTAGTGATATAAATTTCCGAGGTTACCCTCGTTTATACTATTCGGAAGAAAAAGAAAAAAGTGAGCAAAGCTCACTTCATTTTAAGATTCTTAGTCTAGATAGCGAATCAAGTTCTTTTCTGTCAAGATATCTGAGTAGGTGAAGGATTCAACATAGACATTAGCTTGTTTATCTCCCTCAACATCCCCAAATTCAACGATAAATAGAGATGGATAAACCTCAATTAGCTTACCCAATCTATTTTTTTGGCGCTTACGGCCATTTTCCAAAGTCATTTCAACGACTTGTCCCTCATGTGCCTTGATTTCTTCTTTGATTTTTTTCATCTTGGCTACATCTGTAAATGCATCTGACATCTTATGCCTCCCTCTTTGAAATACTTGAAAATTTATTGTATTCTTTTTGGAAAATCAATTCCACCGTTCCACGAGCTCCACTACGGTTTTTCTCGATGATAACCTCAACCTTGTTATTTGGAATTCCTTCCTCTTCTTCACCCGCACGATCGTAGTAGTCGTCACGGTATAGAAAAGCTACGATATCCGCATCCTGCTCGATAGAACCCGATTCACGAATATCAGACAAGACTGGTCTCTTATCCTGACGCTGTTCCACTCCACGAGATAACTGACTAAGAGCAATGACTGGAACTTTCAATTCCTTGGCTAGAATTTTTAACTGACGAGAAATTTCAGAAACTTCTTGTTGGCGGTTCTCACGACCAGTCCCTGTAATAAGCTGTAGGTAGTCTATCAAAATCAATCCTAGATTGCCCGTTTCTTGAGCCAGTTTGCGTGACCGCGAACGAATTTCCGTGATCCGAATCCCTGGCGTATCATCGATATAGATACTCGCGTTGGCTAGGTTCCCTTGAGCAATGGTATACTTTTGCCACTCCTCATCAGTCAATTGAC
>CAUVMH010000028.1:0-20052 GCA_963552835.1 uncultured Streptococcus sp.
GCAAACATGCTAGTATTTTTTTCTTCATTTTTAGTCTCCTTTTCCGAATATTTTCTCATTATATCAGAAAATGGATGAAAAGGCAAATTTTTATATTTTTGTGTCAGAAAATATGACATCTATGTTTTCTTTTCCTTCTTGAATTGCTACTATAAAATGATATAATAATAGTATGTAATAGAAGAAATGAGGGCGGGAACATGAAGAATAAAAGAATATTTAAAGACTTCCAATCTTCCCAAATGAGTTTAAATATTTACACAAGTCCTTTGTTAGCCTTTGTTTTTGTCTTTATAGGAGAGTTTGTTGCATATACTTTGTATGGTATTAGCTTGTTAGCTCTCATCGGACTTGCTAGAAATTTTGGAGAGACTGGTCAAAATCTTGCAACTTACTTGCAAACCTTACAGCAGAGCTTGACGGATACAACAAGTGACTTTCGTTTAATTTTAGCATTGCTGTCCTTTGGTTTTATTCTCAACACTGTGTTCAGATGGACTAAAAAAGTTGAGAAAAGATCTATTAGAACCTTGGGATTTTATAGAGAAAATTTCCTTAGCAGTCTTCTGAAAGGATTTGGCCTAGGTTTGGCACTTTTTCTTCTGACCTTGTTAGGTTTGGTGGTCTTGGGGCAATATCGTTTGGAATCCATTCGCTTGAATCCTTATTCGCTTACTTTTGTCGTCTTTACTATCCCATTTTGGATTTTACAGGGGACAGCAGAAGAAGTGGTGTCCCGTGCTTGGCTTCTTCCACAATTGGCCTCAAGAACCAATCTAAAACTTGCTGTTGTCATATCTAGCATATTCTTTACCCTGCTTCATGTGGGAAATTCTGGTCTAACACCTCTATCTCTAGTGAATCTCTTCTTATTCGGAGTTGTCATGGCTCTTTACCTTCTCAAAACCGATACAGTTTGGGGTGTTGCAGGTATTCATGGGGCTTGGAATTTTGCTCAGGGCAATCTTTTTGGCATTTTAGTTAGTGGTCAACCATCAGGAACGTCTCTGATGACCTTTTTACCACAAGGCAATCAAGGATGGTTGTCAGGTAGTTCTTTTGGCATAGAAGGTTCTATCATGACAAGTCTGGTATTGCTACTGCTGATTGTCTATCTCGCTAATCAATTAAAGAAAGAAAATGAAAGGATGTGACTTAGGTCCGTCCTTTTCTTCGTGAAAATACTATAAGTATGCTAAAATAGGAATAGCACATGGAGAGAGGATTCTTATGATCAATCGAATTACAGATAATAAATTTAAACTAGTATCAAAATATGAACCTTCAGGAGATCAACCTCAGGCAATTGAGCAGTTGGTTGATAATATCGAAGGTGGAGAAAAGGCTCAGATTCTGATGGGGGCGACGGGTACAGGGAAGACCTATACCATGAGTCAGGTCATTTCCAAAGTCAATAAACCAACTTTGGTCATTGCCCATAACAAAACCCTAGCTGGTCAGCTCTATGGAGAGTTCAAGGAATTTTTTCCTGAGAATGCTGTTGAGTACTTCGTGTCTTACTATGATTATTACCAACCCGAGGCCTATGTCCCTTCGAGCGATACCTATATTGAGAAGGATAGCTCTGTCAATGATGAGATTGACAAGCTCCGTCATTCAGCGACTTCGGCTCTTCTGGAGCGTAACGATGTCATCGTCGTGGCTTCAGTCTCTTGTATCTATGGTTTGGGTTCCCCAAAGGAATACGCTGATAGTGTCGTTAGTCTCCGTCCAGGTCTTGAAATTTCTCGTGATAAACTCTTAAATGACTTGGTTGATATTCAGTTTGAGCGCAATGATATTGATTTCCAACGGGGAAGATTTCGCGTTCGTGGGGATGTGGTGGAAATTTTCCCTGCTTCCCGTGATGAACACGCTTTTCGAGTAGAGTTTTTCGGGGATGAGATTGACCGTATCCGTGAAGTGGAAGCTTTGACAGGTCAGGTATTGGGAGAAGTGGATCATTTGGCGATTTTCCCTGCCACTCACTTTGTGACCAATGATGACCACATGGAGGTTGCTATTGCTAAGATTCAGGCAGAGTTGGAGGAGCAGTTGGCTGTCTTTGAGAAGGAAGGCAAACTGCTAGAAGCACAACGCTTGAAACAACGGACAGAGTATGATATCGAAATGCTACGTGAGATGGGGTATACAAATGGAGTTGAGAACTACTCTCGTCACATGGATGGTCGTAGTGAAGGAGAGCCCCCTTACACGCTTCTCGACTTCTTCCCAGATGATTTCTTGATCATGATTGATGAAAGTCACATGACCATGGGGCAGATTAAGGGCATGTACAATGGAGACCGTTCGCGTAAGGAAATGTTGGTCAATTATGGTTTCCGTTTACCGTCCGCCTTGGATAATCGTCCGCTACGCCGGGAGGAGTTTGAAAGCCATGTCCATCAGATTGTTTACGTTTCAGCAACACCAGGCGACTATGAAAATGAACAGACCGAGACAGTGATTGAGCAAATCATTCGTCCGACAGGACTTTTAGACCCAGAAGTGGAAGTTCGTCCAACTATGGGACAGATTGATGACCTCCTAGGTGAAATCAATGCCCGTGTTGAAAAGAATGAACGAACCTTTATTACAACCTTGACCAAGAAAATGGCAGAAGACTTGACCGACTACTTCAAAGAAATGGGCATCAAGGTCAAGTACATGCACTCGGACATCAAGACTTTGGAGCGGACGGAGATTATCCGTGACCTACGCTTGGGTGTCTTTGATGTCTTGGTCGGGATTAACCTGCTCCGCGAAGGGATTGATGTTCCTGAGGTAAGTTTGGTTGCCATTCTCGATGCTGACAAGGAAGGTTTCCTTCGTAACGAACGTGGCCTCATCCAGACTATTGGACGTGCTGCCCGTAATAGTGAAGGGCATGTCATCATGTATGCGGACACGATGACTCAGTCTATGCAACGTGCCATCGATGAAACGGCCCGTCGTCGGAAAATCCAGATGGCTTATAATGAAGAGCATGGTATCGTTCCACAAACCATTAAGAAAGAAATCCGTGACCTAATCGCCGTAACCAAGGCAGTTGCTAAGGAAGATGACAAGGAAGTCGATATCAATAGCCTCAACAAACAAGAACGCAAGGAACTCGTCAAAAAACTCGAAAAACAAATGCAAGAAGCCGTCGAAGTGCTTGACTTTGAACTAGCAGCTCAGATCCGTGATATGATGTTGGAAGTGAAGGCGTTGGGGTAGATAGGATAGGCCCTTAAGTCAAATTTAATTAGCCAAATTGCTATTTCCTTGTTTCAGTAGTCTAGATATGAAGAAAACGGTGAAAATGAATAAAAGAAATTCAAATACAAAAAAGAATCTATCAAGGAAAAAAAGTTTTCAGCATTGGCTAGATTCTCATAAAATTATAGGTTTCTTCCTAGTCCTTGCTCTAATCTTAGGAATAGGACTAGGTATTAATTTTAGTTTTAAAAGCCTCCCACTTCCCTCACCATACAGAGATATTAACTATAGTTTTCCATTATATGCAAATCTTTTTTGTCTGGTCTACAGAATATTTGACTATTGGTTTTTAGATTTATCCAGGTTAAGGATGACTCTAACCAGATTTGCTGGATTGTTCATCTATCTTAATAGTATCGGTTTAGTGGTCCATCTATTTTTAGGAGTTAGTGGAAAAAACAGTAAAGGGATTTTACCATCTCTCTTATCACTAGATTATCGCTACATCTGGTTTCCTATCGCAACGTACATGCTATTCTTTTTATTAGGATTGGTCATTTTAATTCTTACTAAACGTTTAGAAAAGAAGAAATTGAATAAATGATTGTAATGCCTCTCTCATCTATTCTTGTCAATATAGGCCATTATATAATTATCACTGTCAGAGTATCTTATCATAATACCATGACTTAGTTAATGCTTTTATCGTGAAATTTGAAATAAAATACAACAAAGATATATTTGAATAATTTAGAAAGCGAGCAAATCTATGTCCCGTGCCCAAGCAACTATTTTAACCAACATCTGTCTAATCGAAGATTTAGAAAATAAGCGAGTAGTCATGCAATATCGGTCTCCTAAAAACAATCGCTGGTCTGGCTATGCCTTTCCAGGAGGTCATGTTGAGAACGGCGAGGCCTTTGCCGAGTCCGTCATTCGTGAAATATACGAAGAAACTGGTCTAACGATTCAGAATCCCCAACTGGTCGGTATTAAAAATTGGCCCTTAGATACAGGTGAACGCTACATCGTCGTTTGCTATAAGGCGACAGAGTTTACTGGAAGTCTTCAATCGTCCGAAGAAGGAGAAGTATCTTGGGTGCAAAAAGACCAGATTCCAAACTTGGATCTGGCCTATGATATGTTGCCTTTGATGGAAATGATGGAAGCACCTGACAAGTCTGAGTTCTTCTATCGCCACCGTACAGAGGACGGCTGGGAGAAAGAAATTTTCTAGTCTTTTACCAAATAACCTAACTGATCCAAGGCCTCCTCGATATAGTGGAGGTCTTGTTGTGTCTCAGCTTCAACAAGGTGGTAATGGATGCCGTCTGTCAATTCAGAAAGGGGTCTAAAGTCAGAATTCTCGACTTGTTCCAGAAAGTGCTGGACATCTCGGCGGCAGGTGAGTTTGAGGTGGGTTTCAATTTCGCCATAAACGGGATGATCGATTAAGATATTTTGAACGCGTCCGCCATTATCTACAATGGCTAGAAGTTCCTGCCCGATTTCTTCCAGTTCATGTTTCACTTTAAAGAGTTTGTGGACGTAGGGACTGGCATCATTTTCTTTGTAGATATAACCACGATTGGTGGATAGGATAGGAGCCCCATCTGCTCGGAGAATAGCGATATCCTGTACAATGACTTGGCGCGTAACATGAAAGTGTTCAGCCAAGGTTTGACCATTGAGAGCTTTTGGCGCCTCTTTTAATAGTTTGAGAAGAGCTTGTTTGCGATCCGTTGTCATAGTTTTTCCTTTTAGCGACGTTTTCGAAGCACTTTATAGACAGCTAGTGCTAATGTATAGTCTACCATACTATGGACAATTGTGCCAAAGCCAACTAGGACGAAGAGAACATAAAACATATTTTCAACGTTTGTCCCTGAAGTAGCATAGAAGATGATACAAGCTAGTACTTCAGCGATAGCGTGAACAACACCCAAAACAAAGTTAAAAATCCAAGATGCCTTTGGTTTATCCAAGGTTTCAGGGAATTTCTTTAAGTACAAAGCCCCCAAAGTACCAAAAACGATGTGAGAAAAGGCGCGTAGGACAATAACCATAGGGTAGCCTGCCATCAGGAAACCGAGACTAGAAGCAATAATCACAAAAGCAGCCATCAAAGGTGAAAGAAACATGGCGATAAAGATGGGGATATGACTTCCCAAGGTGTAAGAAGCCGGTGGGATAACGATTTTAAAAGGCATAATGATTGGAATCAAAATCGCTATTGCAGTGAGTAGGGCAGTCATAGTCATAAACCGCGTTTTTTTCCGTATATCCATAAGAACCTCCATTTATCTGTATATACACAAGTATAGTACAATAAATCACCAATCAAGTCAAGAAGCATTAGTGATTTTTAATGGATATTTGATTAAATGTGGTAAAGAAAGAATACTGGGAACTTAATTCTTATGTTTTAACTACTAAACTCCACCTTCAGGACGAAAGTGGAGTTGTTTTTTTATTTCTTCAAGGTTTCGAGACGTGGGACAATCATTACAGTCAAGATGGCTGAGATAACCAATTCGGCGATTGAGTTTGTAGAGATAACAGTTGCTAGGAGTTTTTGGATATTGCCATCGAAGACATTTCCAAAAAGGAAGAAGATTCCACCAAGGACAAAGACGGTGTTGGTAAGGGAACCAAGGGCACCAGCTAGGATTAGCCCAGTTTTATTTTTCATCAGTTTATAAACCAAGTAAGGTGTCAGACCGATCAAAACGCGAGGGACAATAGCGATAATCGCAGAATAGATGTTTCCGTTCGGTACGAATGGAGAAAAGAGGTAGCTGGTTGGAAGGATGGTAATCGTGTTTACCGTTAAGCTCAATAGCCCCATAAGAAAACCAAGTGTAACTCCAACGCGAGGACCATAGATGATACTAGCAATAATGACTGGAATATGAACGATAGTTGGTTTAATTGGAAATGGGAAAAGGTTAAATAGGAGAGAGCTCAAAAAGTGGATAACGAGCATAACTGCAAAAAAGATAGCAATTGGAGCAATGTTAGAGCGTTTGTTCATCGAGGGTTTCCTTTATTCTTTCTAATATTGTATTCAGGTCAGCTAGGGCGCCTTTGCCGTGATCGCCACAGGCTAGTAGAGATTCCTTTGGAGAGATAATCTGATAACCATAGGTCTCTAATGTTTTTAGATTAGCCTGAGTCGCCGGATGGTCATACATTTTTGTATTCATGGCTGGCGCTAAGAGTTTGGGGATGTGACTTGGTAGGGCAAGCGCTGTGCTTGTCACCATGTTGTCCGCAAAACCGTGCGCAAGTTTTGCAATGGTATTAGCAGTAGCGGGGACGACGATAAAAAGGTCGGTTCTTTTGCCTAGTTCGATATGATTGACTTGATTAGGAGCGGGTTCCTTCATGACATCAAGGTGGACAGGATTTTGAGAGAGGACCTGTAGTGTCAACGGTTGGATAAACTCTCTCGCTGCCTCAGTCATTAGGACAGTGACCTGATGGCCTTGTTTCTTCAAGGAACTGACCAGGTCAGCTGATTTATAGGAGGCAATGGAACCTGTCACTGCAATGAGGATATTTGCCATGGCTTTCCTTTCTATGAATGATAGGTTTGAATTTTTTCAAGGAGGAGTTCTGCAATTTCCTCTTTGGTTTGAACAGTTTGAAGATGATCATTCTCAACAAAGATTGCATGATGCTGATTTGCTGAGATTTGAGTCAGGTCATTTGCAATGATTAAGTCTGCTTGGTTCTTGATAAGACTCTGTCTAGCAATTTCTATGAGATAATCTTCAGAGATATCAACCAACAGTTTGAAACCAATCAGATGAATAGCTGGATTCCATTCCTTGACTAGAGAGATGATTTTGGGTGTTTTTTTCAGGAATAAAACCTGCACCTCGTCAGTTGAAGAAATCTTAGCTTGATGATTCTGCTTGTTTAAGAATTCTTCCAGATTGGAGCTAGCCTGAACTTCCTCAAGCCCTGTCATATAAACAGGTGTGTAGTCAGATACAGCCATAGAATGAATCAAGACTTGATAATTTTGAACACGTTTTTGCATCTCAACTAGAAGGTCGTTGGTATTATTAATTTCTCGAATGCTTAGGTTGGGATGAGCTTCTGGCTTCAGAGCTCGTTTTGTTGTTATCAAACAAACTTCATGTCCTGCCGCCAGCAAGGTCTCCGTGATGATTTTCCCCAAGCGACCCGTTGAATGGTTAGTGATAGAGCGGACGCTATCGATTGCTTCACTTGTACCGCCTGACGTAACTAAAATTTTCATAGGATTATTGTACAAAAAAAAGAAATGCAAGTCAAAGAAAGCGTTTGTTATTTTATCTAATTCTCCAGCAAGATTATAGTTTTTGGCTATAAAAACTTATAAAAAGTAAAAAAGATGACTAAAATCGGCCTTAAAACTTGATGTTTATAAACTTTAGCAAGCTTTTTGTCTGTGAAAAAACTTTTTTTGTGTTATAATGAGTTATCATATTAGATGTTAGAGGAGTTTGCTATGAAAACAGATATTGAAATCGCACAGAGTATTGAGTTAAAGCCAATCGTGGATGTTGTGGAGAAACTTGGTATTTCTTACGACGATTTGGAATTGTACGGGAAGTACAAGGCTAAGCTCAGCTTTGATAAAATTCGTGCAGTTGAGAGCAATCCAGTTGGTAAATTGATCTTGGTTACTGCCATCAATCCAACACCTGCAGGTGAAGGGAAATCAACTATTACCATTGGTCTGGCAGACGCCTTGAACAAGATTGGCAAGAAAACTATGATTGCTATTCGCGAACCGTCTCTTGGCCCAGTCATGGGGATTAAGGGCGGTGCTGCTGGTGGTGGGTATGCACAAGTTCTGCCAATGGAAGACATCAACCTTCACTTTACCGGGGATATGCATGCCATTACAACTGCCAACAATGCTCTTTCTGCCTTGATTGACAATCACCTGCACCAAGGAAATGAGCTAGGAATTGACCAACGTCGTATTCTCTGGAAACGTGTTGTGGACTTGAACGACCGCGCCCTTCGTCATGTGACAGTTGGACTTGGTAGTCCTCTAAATGGTATCCCACGTGAGGATGGTTTTGATATTACAGTTGCTTCCGAAATCATGGCGATTCTTTGCTTGGCGACCGATATTGAAGATTTGAAACGTCGTTTGGCCAATATCGTTATCGGCTATCGTTACGATCGTACGCCAGTTACTGTTGGTGATTTACAGGTTGAGGGAGCTTTGGCTTTGATCTTGAAGGATGCTATTAAGCCAAATCTTGTTCAGACAATTTACGGAACGCCTGCTTTTGTACACGGTGGTCCATTTGCCAATATTGCTCATGGCTGTAACTCTGTTTTAGCAACGACCACAGCCCTTCACTTAGCGGACTACACAGTTACTGAAGCTGGTTTTGGGGCAGACCTTGGTGCTGAGAAATTCCTTGATATCAAGACACCAAACTTGCCAACATCTCCAGATGCAGTTGTCATCGTCGCAACCCTTCGTGCCCTTAAGATGAATGGTGGCGTAGCTAAGGATGCTTTGACAGAGGAAAATGTGGAGGCGGTCCGTGCCGGTTTTGCTAACTTGAAACGCCACGTTGAGAACATCCGTAAGTTTGGTATTCCAGCAGTTGTTGCGATTAACGAATTTGTTTCTGATACAGAAGCTGAAATTGCAGCCTTGAAAGAACTCTGTGCTTCAATCGATGTTCCAGTTGAGTTGGCTAGTGTCTGGGCTGATGGAGCAGAAGGTGGCGTAGCGCTTGCTGAAACGCTTGTCAAGACTATCTCTGAAAATCCAGCCAACTACACTCGTCTTTATGACAATGACCTTTCTGTCCAAGAAAAGATTGAAAAAATTGTCACTGAAATCTATCGTGGTAGCAAAGTGAACTTTGAGAAGAAAGCCCAAACGCAAATCGCTCAAATCGTTCAAAACGGATGGGACAAATTGCCAATCTGTATGGCTAAAACTCAGTACAGTTTCTCTGACAATCCAAATGCACTTGGAGCCCCAGAAAACTTTGAAATTACCATCCGTGAATTGGTACCAAAATTAGGTGCAGGCTTCATCGTTGCCTTAACAGGTGATGTTATGACCATGCCAGGCCTTCCAAAACGACCTGCCGCTCTCAACATGGATGTTGAAAGTGATGGAACCGTTTTAGGCTTATTCTAGTATATTGCAATTGATTTCAAATGAGTTTGGAAAAGCTATCCAAGCTCATTTTCGATTTTAGAAAGAGAAATATATGCCAACGATTCGAACAGCAAGGGAGTCTGATATTCCGGACCTACTTGCTATTTATGCTCCTTATGTCCTTAATACAGCCATTACATTTGAATACGAGGTGCCAAGTGTTGAAGAATTTCAAAGAAGAGTTCAAAAGACTTTGCTTAAATATCCTTATCTAGTGCTAGTGGAAGAAGGCAAAATTTTGGGATATGCCTATGCTTCCACCTATTATGATAGGAGAGCCTATGATTGGTCAGTCGAAGTGTCAATTTACTTGCATCAAGAAGCCAAAGGTCGAGGGTTAGGGAGTCTACTCTATGACCGTCTGGAGGAAGAACTAGTGTCTAGGGGTTACTTACGCTTCTTAGCTTGTATTGCTTTACCGAATGATAGAAGCATTTCTCTTCACCAAAAGAGAGGCTATGAACAAGTAGCTCATTTCCCTAAGATAGGCTATAAGTTTGGAAAATGGCATGATATCGTTTGGATGCAAAAGTCATTGACTCCTCCTGATGATATGAAAGAGTAGAATTCCACACGCAATCAGTCTAGCTAAAGATATTTTCTCTGATTTCTGATATAATAGAAACATTGACTTCAAGAGTAAGGAAGAGAAAATGAACGCATTATTGAATGGAATGAATGACCGTCAAGCTGAGGCGGTGCAAACGACAGAGGGGCCCTTGTTAATCATGGCGGGGGCTGGTTCTGGAAAGACTCGTGTTTTAACTCACAGAATCGCCTACTTGATTGATGAAAAAATGGTCAATCCTTGGAATATCTTGGCCATTACCTTTACCAACAAGGCTGCGCGTGAGATGAAGGAGCGTGCTTATAGCCTTAATCCAGCAACCCAGGACTGTCTGATTGCGACCTTTCACTCCATGTGTGTTCGTATCTTACGTCGCGATGCGGATCATATTGGCTACAATCGGAATTTCACCATTGTAGATCCTGGTGAACAACGTAGCCTTATGAAACGCATTCTCAAACAGTTAAACTTGGATCCGAAAAAATGGAATGAACGTACCATTTTGGGAACCATTTCCAATGCTAAGAATGACTTGATTGATGATGTGGCTTATGCTGCCCAAGCTGGTGATGTGTACACACAAATCGTGGCTCAATGTTATACAGCCTATCAAAAGGAGCTTCGTCAGTCTGAGTCTGTTGACTTTGATGATTTGATTATGCTGACCTTGCGTCTCTTTGATCAAAATCCTGATGTCTTGACCTACTATCAGCAGAAGTTCCAGTACATTCACGTTGATGAGTACCAAGATACCAACCATGCCCAGTACCAACTAGTCAAACTTTTGGCTTCACGCTTTAAAAATATCTGCGTGGTCGGGGATGCAGACCAATCTATCTACGGTTGGCGTGGGGCTGATATGCAGAATATCTTGGATTTTGAGAAAGATTACCCTAACGTCAAGGTCGTTTTGTTAGAGGAGAATTATCGTTCAACCAAAACTATTCTTCAAGCTGCAAACGACGTCATCAAAAACAATAAAAATCGCCGTCCCAAGAATCTCTGGACCCAGAATGCGGATGGGGAACAGATTATTTACTATCGTGCAAATGACGAACAGGATGAGGCTGTTTTTGTAGCAAAAACCATCGATGAACTTGGTCGCACTCAAAACTTCCTCCATAAGGATTTTGCAGTTCTTTATCGAACCAATGCGCAATCTCGTACTATTGAGGAAGCCCTGCTCAAGTCCAATATTCCTTATGCTATGGTTGGAGGGACCAAGTTCTACAGCCGTAAGGAAATTCGCGATATTATTGCCTACCTTAATCTTATTGCTAATTTGAGTGACAATATCAGTTTTGAGCGTATTATTAACGAACCAAAACGTGGAATTGGGCCAGGTACTGTTGAGAAAATCCGTGACTTTGCTAGTTTGCAAGATATGTCTATGCTGGATGCTTCAGCAAATATCATGTTATCAGGAATCAAGGGTAAGGCAGCTCAGTCTATCTGGGAGTTCGCCAATATGATTTTGGATTTGCGGGAGCAACTGGACCAATTAACCATCACCGAGCTGGTGGAGGCTGTTCTAGAAAAAACAGGTTATGTCGATATTCTTAATGCTCAGGCAACCTTGGAAAGCAAGACGCGGGTTGAAAATATCGAAGAGTTCCTATCTGTTACCAAGAACTTTGATGACAATCCTGATAGTCAAGAAGAAGAAACAGGTTTGGATAAACTCAGTCGTTTCCTGAATGACTTAGCCTTGATTGCGGATACGGATTCAGGCAGTCAGGAGACATCTGAAGTAACCTTGATGACCCTCCATGCAGCTAAGGGACTTGAGTTCCCAGTTGTCTTTATCATCGGGATGGAGGAAAATGTATTTCCGCTTAGCCGTGCGGCTGAAGATCCAGATGAGCTAGAAGAAGAACGCCGTTTGGCATATGTCGGTATCACACGCGCAGAAAAGATTCTCTATCTGACCAATGCCAACTCACGCTTGCTTTTTGGGCGTACCAACTACAATCGTCCGACTCGTTTTATCAATGAAATTAGTTCGGACCTGCTTGAGTATCAGGGCTTGGCTCGACCAGCGAATACTAGCTTTAAGGCATCTTATAGCAGTGGTGGGATTGCTTTTGGTCAAGGTATGAGCCTAGCTCAGGCCCTTCAAGACCGTAAACGCAAGGCTGCGCCAAGCTCTATCCAGTCAAGTGGTCTCCCGTTTGGACAATTTACAGCTGGAAATAAAAAAGATTCGACTGATACAAGTTGGTCTATTGGAGATATTGCACTTCACAAAAAGTGGGGTGAAGGAACAGTTCTTGAAGTGTCGGGTAGTGGTGCTACTCAGGAATTGAAAATCAATTTCCCAGAAGTGGGTCTGAAAAAACTTCTAGCTAGTGTTGCCCCAATTGAGAAAAAAATCTAATTTTCCATCCTTCTCACGAATAATAAAGTGAGGAGGATTTTTATGTACAGTATTTCATTCCAAGAAGATTCACTCTTGCCTAGAGAAAGACTAGTTAAAGAAGGAGTAGAGGCTCTGAGCAATCAAGAATTGCTAGCTATACTACTCAGAACTGGAACACGTCATGCCAACGTTTTTGAAGTTGCTCAAAAAGTCTTGAATAGTCTCAACAGTCTAACTGATTTGAAAAAAATGACCCTGCAGGAATTGCAGAGTCTGTCTGGTATAGGGCGAATAAAAGCCATTGAACTACAAGCGGTGATTGAACTGGGATATCGTATTCACAAACATGAAACCCTTGAGATGGAAAGTATTCTCAGTAGTCAAAAGCTAGCCAAGAAAATGCAACAGGAACTTGGCGACAAAAAACAAGAGCACCTAGTGGCGCTCTATCTCAATACTCAAAATCAAATCATTCATCAGCAAACCATTTTTATCGGCTCTGCGACACGCAGCATTGCTGAACCGAGAGAAATCCTTCACTATGCCCTCAAGCATATGGCTACCTCAGTGATTCTCGTTCACAATCATCCATCTGGTGCTGTATCTCCTAGTCGAAATGACGATCATGTCACTAAGCTAGTCAAGGAAGCTTGCGAACTGATGGGAATCGTTTTCTTGGACCATCTGATTGTCTCGCACTCTGATTACTTTAGTTACCGTGAAAAGACGGATCTAATCTAGAGTTCGTTAACAACATAGTCAAATAGTGTTTTATCCTTGGGGCGATTTTCAAATAGAAATTCTGGATGCCATTGGACACCAAGGTAAGGAAAGCCGTCCGTAGTTGTCACAGCCTCAGTGATTCCATCTTTAGGATCATGTGCTACAACCTTAAGATTGGGAGCTAGATCTTTAATACTCTGGTGGTGGAAGGAGTTGATATGAGAGATCTCTCCATAGATTTCTCGGAGAATGGTATCGGGTTCCGTTACGAGGCGTTGAGTCGTGTATTCGGCTGAACAGTCCTGCCAATGATCCTCGATATCTTGGTGTAGCGTGCCTCCCATGGCGACATTGAAAAGTTGAGTACCCCGACAAACAGAGAAAATTGGTTTCTTTTGCTTAATCGCTTCTCTGATAAGGGCTAATTCAAACTGGTCTCTTTGAAGATGGTAGTCATCGCTGTCAATGGTTTTAGGCTCACCATAGTATTTTGGATCAACATTTTGCCCACCCGTTAGGATGAGCTTATCAATGATACTGATGTAATGGGTAGCCATTTCTTGATCACCAATCGGTAGGATGATTGGAATTCCGCCAGCGGCCTTGACTCCTTCAACAAAGCCCTTTGCTGCATAGCTCATCATGATGTCATCATCTGGATGAGCTTTTTCATTTCCTGTAATCCCAATAACTGGTTTTTTCATAAATGCTTTCGCTTTCTAATCCTCTTTACGCATAAAATAGAGGAGGGTTTGGAGTTCGCTTGTCAGATCGACATACTGAACGACCACATCTTTTGGAAGGTGGAGGTGAACAGGGGAAAAACTGAGAATACCTTTTATACCTGCATCGACCAAAAGATTGGCGACTTCTTGTGATTTAACACTTGGAACAGTTAGGATAGCAGTTTTAACATCTGCTTCTTTGATTTTTTCTTTAATTTGAGAGATACCATAGATTGGAATTCCATCAGGTGTCTGGGTTCCAACTTCTGGATGGTCATCTAGGTCAAATGCCATGATGATTTTCATCTTGTTACGCTCATGGAAGCGATAGTGGAGAAGGGCATGCCCCATATTCCCAATTCCAACCAACATAACATTGGTAATGGAGTTGTCATTTAGGAGGTCAGCAAAAAAAGTCATCAGTTTTTTAACATCATAACCAAAACCACGACGACCTAGTTCACCAAAATAGGAAAAATCACGACGAACAGTCGCAGAATCGATACCAATAGCCTCTGCAATTTGCTTGGAGTTGGCACGTTCAATTTTTTCTGCATGAAATCTCTTGAAAATTCGATAGTAGAGAGAGAGTCTTTTTGCTGTTGCTTTTGGAATAGCAGACTGTTTATCTTTCACAAAACCACAACCTTTCTATTCTTCTATTTTATAGAAACATTGTGAAAAAATCAACAAAAACAAGAAAAACTAAGAAAATCTTAGTTTTAGTCTTAAGAATTAGCTTGTGATAGAAAACGGTAGAGATCCCCGACCAATCCTTGATAGATAACTTTATCATCAAAGGTTAATGAGGTAACTAGGAATGTATCAGGTAGAGTTACACAACCTGATAGAGATAACATAAGCTCCTCGTAATTCTCAAATTCAAGGGTACGCTCTACTTGATAACTATCTTGATAAGTGAGACGATACATAGCCAATTATCTTTCTTCTTTTGTGAAGATACCGCGTTCTACAAGGCTGTCCATGAGGAAGTAGAATTTCTCCTGGTGGATATGATGGTCTTCTGATTTAAAGATATTCACCAAACGAAGGCCAGATTTGTCAGTGATGTTGAGTTTAGCACCTGTAAGGTCTTTGTTGATGATGATCTTTAGCTTGAATCCTTCACCGCTGTTAGGTACTTTCTCAAGCAGACGAGTCAGTTCGAAGTTTCCAACTTTTGTTTCAAAGAAAGTATTGTCTTTGAGTGTGAATTTTTTGACAGATGGGCTAAGTGTGTAGTCGTAGCGGCAGTTTTGTAGTTTAATGGTTTTTTCGAATGCCATTAGATTAATCTCCAATAATATTTTTTAAGGTTTGTGCGAGTTGCTTCAGTTCTTCCTCGGTATTAAGAGGAGACAGACTGATACGGACAGATTCTGTTAAACGATGAGAATCAGGCCCATAAAGAGCTTCAAGTACATGACTAGTCTGTACAATACCAGCGGTACAAGCTGAACCGGTAGAAATTGAAATTCCTTCAAGGTCTAACTGGAGTAAGAGCAAATCATTTTTTTGACCAGGAAAGCCAATATTGACAACATAAGGAAGCTGGTGGTTGCTTTCGTTGAGATAGTATTCTAGATCTGCAATCTCCTCTAGAAAAGCAGATTTTAATCCCTCTAGTTTTTGGTAATGTTCAGCTTGCTGCTCTAAATCCTCTTTGAGAGCAGCAACCATGCCTACTATTGCAGCGAGGTTTTCTGTTCCAGCCCGTTTCTTTTGTTCTTGGTCTCCACCGTGAAGATAGGAATCAAAGTCCGCGGAAGAAGCATAAAGAAAGCCGATTCCCTTTGGTCCATGGAATTTGTGGGCAGAAGCACTGAGGAAATCAATTCCTAATTCCTCGGGATGGATAGGAACTTTTCCGATAGCTTGAACAGCATCTACATGATAAGCCGCAGGATGCTCTTTTAAAACACGTCCAATCTCAGCGATAGGTAAGAGACTGCCCGTTTCATTATTAGCATACATAGTGGAAACGAGAATAGTATCGTCACGTAAGGCTTCTTGAATTTGCTGGGCAGTAATTTCTTGATTTACTGGTTGGATGATGGTCGCTTCAAAGCCAAAATGTTGCACCAGGTAATCGATAGTTTCAAGCACAGAATGGTGCTCAATAGCTGTCGTAATGATATGTTTTCCACGATTTTGATGACGGAGACAATAGCCAATAATGGCTGTATTGTTACTTTCTGTACCGCCAGACGTGAAAAAGATATGTTGAGGTTTGGTTCCTAGTAAGTGGGCTAGTTCCTGACGGGCTTCTCGCAAGAGTTTGCCAGCCTGTCGACCATGACCATGAATACTAGAAGGATTACCGTGGGTTTCTTGCATGACCTTGGTCATTTCTGCAATAGCTACTGCTGACATAGGAGTCGTAGCAGCGTTGTCCAAATAAATCAAAGAATCACCTTATTTCTTTTTGTTGTAAGCAAAGAGTGGGCTGACTGGCTTTCTTTCATGGATGCGGACGATAGCATCTCCGATTAACTCGCTAGCAGTAATGTAACATACATTTTCAGGAGTTCTTTCTTTGGTCGCTACTGAGTCTGTCACGAGGATTTCTTTGATGTTTGTAGCGTCAAGAAGATCTGCTGCACCTTCAACAAATAAACCGTGACTGGATACTGCATAAATCTCAGTTGCGCCTTCACGTTCAACGATTTTAGCGGCTTCAGAGAAAGTACGACCAGTATTTAGGATATCGTCAATCAAGATAGCCTTCTTGCCTTCGACATCCCCAATGATATAGCCTTCGTTACGATTAGAATCGTCTTGAGCGTAGTCAATGATAGCGATAGGAGCATCAAGGTATTCAGCCAAACTACGTGCACGTTTAACACCAGAGTTCTTTGGACTAACAACAACAACATCGGAGCCAAGGAGTCCTTTATCACAGTAGTGCTTAGCAAATAGAGGAACAGTATAAAGATTATCTACAGGAATATCAAAGAAACCTTGGACCTGAACAGCATGGAGGTCAAGCGTTAGAACACGGCTTACACCAGCTTTGACAAGCATATTGGCAACTAGTTTTGCAGTGAGCGGTTCGCGTGAAGAAGCGATACGATCCTGACGCGCATAACCAAAGTAAGGAAGGACAACGTTGATACTATGAGCACTTGCACGTACACAAGCATCAACCATGATCAACAACTCCATCAAGTGGTTGCTAACAGGGTAGCTGGTTGACTGGATGATGTAGACGTCGTAACCACGGACACTTTCTTCAATGTTGACCTGGATTTCGCCGTCAGAAAATTGTCGAGAGGATAATTTCCCGAGAGGTACACCAACTGTATCCGCAATCTTTTGAGCGATTTCAGGGTTAGAGTTTAGGGTGAAAAGTTTCATGTTGTTTCTATCTGACATTATAGACCGTCCTCTGTAAACTTTGTGAATCTTCTTTGAGAAAGTTTTGTTTTTCAAAGAAGATTCTTTTATTTTATCTTTTCTATTCTACCAAAAAAAGGAGATTATTTCAGCTTTTTTTCATGCTTTTAATAAAACGAATTAATTTTGATGGAGCTTTCTTATAAACTATATGATTTTCATCTAAAAATCTCTTAAAATCGGCTTTCCCTTTTTCATGGTCTGTGACTTCAAGCTCGAGTTCATAGTCCGTCTGGTCAAAGTATTGACTTTCGTCTAAGGCCATTAAGCCAATTTCAGTTTTCGTTTCATAACGTAGAGTTGAAAGACAGCCTAGAACAAGCCATTCATGGCTTTCGATGCCAATCTTAGCAAGCTTCTCTAGAACGAGCCCTTGAGGTAGTTTTTGTTTTTCTAGGTACGATTCAGCTTCTGGAAGAGTTAGTTTCTGGTTGTATTCCATATTTCCTACAGTTTGAGGCACTTTCAAGGTCAATTCCGCCCAATCTGCAAAAGTGCGAATGCGCATGGCAACCTTCTTTTCACGCAATTGAAAATCAGGTGTGTCAATGTAGTAGTTTTTCTGAAGGACGGGTTGGATATGGGAAAACTGTTTTTTTAGATGATCATATTCCTCTTTTTTCAGAAGTGTTTTCAATTCTATTTCTAAATGTTTCATTTTTTCAACCTTTTCTATATCTTTGAAAGCGATTTATGGTATAATGGACAATGTATTTATTGTATAAGATTGTAGTGAAAAAATCAAAAATTTTTAACAGCACAATCTCATACTAAAAGGGAGAAAGTATGACCATAGAATGGGAAGAATTTTTAGATCCTTACATTCAGGCTGTTGGTGAATTGAAGATAAAACTTCGAGGAATTCGCAAACAGTATCGTAAGCAAAACAAGCATTCTCCGATTGAGTTTGTAACGGGTCGTGTCAAACCGATTGAAAGTATCAAAGAAAAAATGGCTCGTCGAGGAATTACTTATGCAACTCTGGAAAATGACTTGCAAGATATCGCAGGGCTACGTGTCATGGTTCAGTTTGTTGATGACGTGGAAGAAGTTGTTGCAATTCTACGTAAACGTCACGATATGAGAGTCGTTCAGGAACGAGACTATATCACTCATCGTAAGGCTTCAGGTTATCGTTCTTATCACGTGGTTGTCGAGTACACGGTTGATACGATCAACGGAGCTAAGACGATTTTGGCGGAAATTCAAATACGTACTTTAGCCATGAATTTCTGGGCTACGATTGAGCACTCGCTCAATTATAAATACCAGGGCGATTTCCCAGAAGAAATCAGGAAAAGACTGGAAATCACGGCCAAAATAGCCTATCAACTGGATGAAGAAATGGGTAAGATTCGTGACGATATACAGGAAGCGCAGGCTCTCTTTGATCCATTGAGCAGAAAACTAAACGATGGTGTAGGAAATAGTGACGATACAGATGAAGAATACAGGTAAACGAGTTGACCTCATAGCAAATAGAAAGCCGCAGAGTCAGAAGGTTTTGCATGAACTGAGGGAAAAACTAAAGAAACAACATTTTATACTGAACGATACCAATCCCGACATCGTCATTTCGATTGGTGGAGATGGGATGCTTTTGTCTGCTTTCCACAAGTATGAGAATCAGTTAGAAAAGGTTCGATTTGTAGGTGTTCATACAGGGCATTTGGGATTTTACACAGATTATCGTGATTTTGAGTTGGATCAGTTGGTGACCAATCTTCTGCTAGACACTGGTGCCAAAGTTTCCTATCCTGTTTTGAATGTCAAGGTAACGCTTGAAAATGGAGAAGTGAAAATCTTCCGAGCCTTAAATGAAGCGAGTATCCGTCGATCAGACCGCACCATGGTGGCAGATATCATCATTAACCATGTTCCGTTCGAGAGATTCCGTGGAGATGGAGTGACTGTTTCAACGCCGACGGGAAGTACTGCCTACAACAAGTCCTTGGGTGGAGCTGTCTTGCATCCGACCATTGAAGCCTTGCAGTTGACGGAGATAGCGAGTCTTAACAACCGAGTCTATCGCACTTTGGGATCATCAATCATTATTCCCAAAAAAGATAAGATTGAGCTCTTGCCGACACGCAATGATTACCACACGATATCAGTCGATAACAGTGTCTATTCATTCCGTAATATCGAACGGATTGAGTATCAAATCGACCATCACAAGATTCACTTCGTAGCGACGCCAAGCCACACTAGTTTCTGGAATCGTGTCAAAGATGCCTTCATCGGCGAGGTGGATGAATGAGGTTCGAATTTACCGCAGATGAGCATGTCAAAGTCAAGACCTTCCTAAAGAAACATGAGGTTTCTAAGGGACTTTTGGCTAAGATTAAGTTTCGAGGTGGGGCTATTCTGGTCAATGGCCAACCTCAAAATGCGACTTATCTCTTAGATATTGGAGACAGGGTGACTATTGATATTCCATCAGAGGAAGGCTTTGAAACCTTGGAGGCCATCGATCGACCACTCGATATCTTGTATGAGGATGATCATTTTCTGGTTTTGAATAAGCCTTATGGAGTAGCTTCCATCCCCAGTGTCAATCATTCCAATACCATTGCTAATTTTATCAAGGGCTACTATGTCAAACAAGAATATGAAAATCAGCAAGTTCACATCGTGACTAGGCTTGATAGAGATACATCTGGTTTGATGCTTTTTGCCAAACATGGCTACGCTCATGCACGTTTAGACAAGCAACTGCAACGAAAGTCTATTGAGAAACGTTACTTTGCTTTAGTTAAAGGAGCTGGCGTCTTGGAGCCAGAAGGGGAGATTATCGCCCCGATTGCGCGTGATGTGGACTCCATTATCACGAGACGGGTTGCCAAAGGTGGGAAATACGCTCATACGTCTTACAAAGTTGTAGCGT
>CAUVMH010000029.1:0-20005 GCA_963552835.1 uncultured Streptococcus sp.
TCTTGACCACTTCCTGCATATCCTCAGCAGACAGACTGTGGAAGACCACCTTTTCATCAATCCGGTTGATAAATTCAGGCCGGTAGGTCTTCTTCAATTCTTCCAGAATACGTTTTTCCATATTAGCCTGATCAAAGCGGATGTCACGCGCCCCAAAACCAACCGTCTTATCATCCCGCAGGGCTGTTGCCCCCAGATTGCTGGTCATGATAATGATCGTATTGGAGAAGTCCACCTTGCGGCCCTTGCTATCGGTCAGCTGACCATCATCCAAGACCTGCAAGAGGACATTGAAAATATCTGGATGAGCCTTTTCTACCTCGTCAAAGAGAAGAACTGAATATGGACGGTTGCGAACCTTTTCCGTCAATTCGCCGCCTTCCTCATAGCCTACATAGCCTGGAGGCGCCCCGTTAAGACGACTGGCTGCGAATTTCTCCATATATTCACTCATGTCAAAGCGAATCAGGGCGGATTCATCATCAAAGAGAACTTCTGCCAAGGCCTTAGCCAGCTCTGTCTTTCCGACACCCGTTGGCCCTAGGAACATAAAAGAACCAATTGGGCGTTTACCAGTGCGAATGCCCGATTGATTGCGACGAATAGCTCGGCTGACAGCCGAAACTGCTGCATCCTGCCCGATAACTCGCTTGTGTAGTTCTTTTTCCAAGTTGAGATATTTTTTGGCATCTGTCTGAGTTAATTTCTGCACAGGAATACCAGACAAGCGACTGAGAGTCTCTAAGATATCCTCTGCTTCCACTTTCAGCTTGTAAACAGTTGGTTCCTGCTCTTTTGCGAGTAGCTGACCGACTTTTTTCAACTTTCCAGCCATCAAAGCCTGATCCACAGGCGTCAAATCCGACTGTTTATAATTCTGCGGTCCTTTATTCTGCACCGTTGCACTAGCTTCATCCAAAAGGTCAATGGCAGAGTCTGGCAAATGCTTGCTGGTCAGATAGCGATGTGCATACTTGACTGCTGTTTCAATGGCCTGATCACTAATCTGCACCTTGTGATGATTCTCATAGCTCTTTCTCAAACCCTGCAGAATAGCAATGCTGTCGGCCACAGTAGGTTCTTCAATAGTGACCTTGGCAAAACGCCGAGACAGAGCAGCATCTTTTTCGATATGTTTCTGATACTCTTCCTGCGTCGTAGCACCAACTGTCCGCAAGGTTCCCCGAGCCAGAGCAGGTTTCAGGATATTGGCCGCATCCAAGGTCGAATCAATCCCGCTGCCAGAACCCATGATGGTATGCAGCTCATCGATAAAGAGGATGACATGGCCGTCTTCTTCGATGTCATTGATGATATTGTTCATCCGCTCTTCAAAGTCTCCGCGGAAACGAGTCCCAGCGACAACATTCATCAAGTCTAGTTCCAAGACGCGCATCTTGGCAAGTTCTGCTGGAACCTGACCAGCTGCTACGCGTTGAGCCAAACCTAGCGCCAGAGCTGTCTTACCAACCCCCGCATCACCAACTAGCACTGGATTATTCTTTGTCTTGCGGCTGAGGATCTGAATCATCCGAGAAATTTCCTCATCCCGACCGATAACTGGTTCCAGACGACCAGCCCGAGCCAGCTCTGTCAAATCCCGAGTATAGTCTTCCAGACCGCCACTAGTTGAAGGAGGCATACCCATCATATTTGCCATGGTTTGCTTGGCAGAGGCCGTGTTTTTATTTAGCGAGCGGATCGATTTGATTTCCTCTCTGCCCCAGCCAGCACGCTGCTCTAAAACCTTTCGTAAATCACTGAACCGAGGGGCTGAACTCTTATCATCATAGCCGAAACCTGCAGCTTCTAGCACACGAGCTGCCAAGATCCCACGATCAAATAGTATGGCTAGGAGAAGATGTTCTGTCCCTAGGCTTTTAGCGTGGACGGCTTCCGCAATCTGCCCTGCTTGAGTAAAGAGCTCCTCCAAACGGTGAGAGAAAGGCAATAAGTCAAAACCGCCTTGTTTTTGATACTCTTTTCCAGTAATGTCAAAGGCTGCTTCTTCCAGTTTATCCACTTCAATAGGGAATTCATTTAGAGCCGAGCCTGCAACGCTGTAGGGATTATTAGCTAGAGCCATCAGCATCTGCCACGATTCTAAATAATCTGTAGCAAAATGACCAGCTAAAAGCTGAGCCGCTTCTAAGCTTTCTACTAAAGCTTTTGAATAGTTCATATTCTTAATTTCCTTTTCTATCTAATTGCTGCAAAATTTTCCGTAACATTCTGGCTCGAATCCTCGGAGCCTCTGCCCCCAAGACAGCATCGCTGGCACTAGCCAGAAGCAGATCTCCCTCACGCTGACTGATAATTTTTTCATCAAAGAGCCACTGCAAAATATCTGAAAAAACTGGCTGGCTGAGCGACTCACCGACATTGGTCAACAAATCCGACAACATCTGGTGCCGATCGGAAAATTCAATCTTACCAATCCTGATATAGCCCCCGCCACCGCGCTTGCTTTCGACGATATAACCCCGACTCTCCGTAAAGCGTGTCTTAATCACATAATTGATCTGACTCGGAACCACCTGAAAAACATTAGCTAACTCACTGCGCTTCAGCTCGACCATGCCCGCCTGCGCCAAAATTGTTTTGATATATTCTTCTATACTATCCGAGGTGTTTTTGATGCCCATGATATACCTTTCTATCTGTTATATCTAAAAATAAGCATTCAAGTCTTCTCTAACATTGACTATCTTTGACTATTATACCGAAAAAATCTATTTTTTGAAAGAAAAAGAAGTCCCAGAAGACTTGAAAATATCTGATAATTCAGAGTAATGAAAAAGATTGACAGACTGAGTAAATATGATTGTAATCGCTTGCTTTTTACTTTTAAAGACTTATAATAAAGGTGTGAAAGTGTGGTGTTTACACCATCAACCGTATCCAAACAATTATCATCAAAAGGAGGTTTTCCAATGAAAATAAATTGGCTCAACTATACCCATCATGTACTTAGCTGCCTGTTTGTCACTCTGAGTATCTTGACAATTTTTTCTGCCGAGTATGTCGTTTTCCCAACGAGCCTTCTTCTAGGCTGTCTCCTCATTCCTCTGCTCTTTGAGCAGCACTTATTCAGTCGCCGAATGACTTGGGGCCTCAGCATTTTCTTTGCTATTCTTGCCTTTGCCCTTCTCTTTATCATCAAAACCAATCATATCTCTCTTAGCTATCCAGCTACAACCCTTCTTCTTTTTGTACTAGCAAGCCTGAGTTTTTCAAACTCCTTTATTCTTCACAAACATAAAGAACAAAAGGCTGCTAGATAAAACAGCCCAATAAAAAGTGTGGAAGCAACATGAGCTCAGAAAAGCCATGGATTTCACACTTTTCTTATTTTATCAGGAGCTGGATGGTATCCACAAATTCTTAAATGGTTCGTTCAAGCTGCCGGTCCAAACTAGACTTTCAGAAAATTTTCTTCTCTTTATTTTCCCGCTTTCATTTTCTTTTTAATTATATTATAATAGTTGGCAAACACATTTTCTACTATTATTATCTTAAAAAACAGTATAAAAATCTAATTATCCGCATAAACACTGGACTTATCACACTTTATCAAGGTCAAAACCACTCAATTTACTACTAATTTACTACTTATGAATGAGCTTTGATACGACGATTTATCCTTGAAAAGTGAAGATACAAAGATACTTCCAATAAAATTGAATATTTAATAGGTAGACACTTCAAAAAATGAGGTGTCTATTTTTTTACCCAATATTTGAAAGGAAGTGAACTTATGAAAACAGAAAATCAAGAATCAAAAGGTCGCTCCCCTCCCTTTAAGACCATCAAACAAACAAGATTTATCAAACAATAAAAAGAAAGGATAGGTAAAAATATGGAACTTAAATTTGTGATTCCCAACATGGAAAAAACATTTGGCAATTTAGAATTTGCTGGCGAGGATAAAGTAGAACAGCGAAGAATCAACGGACAATTAACTGTCTTATCTCGAAGCTACAACCTCTATTCTGACGTTCAAAGAGCAGATGATATTGTGGTGGTGCTTCCTGCTGAAGCTGGAGAAAAACATTTCGGCTTTGAGGAACGTGTAATGTTAGTCAATCCACGTATTACCGCAGAGGGCTATAAAATTGGTACTCGTGGATTCACAAATTACCTTTTACATGCGGACGACATGATAAAAGAATAAAGAAAGAGAGGAAAAATGATGAGATTACCTAATGGCATTGTATTAGATAAAGACGCTACATTTGGAGAATTAAAGTTTTCAGCACTCCGTCGTGAAGTACGAATCCAAAATGACGACGGTACGGTTTCAGATGAAATCAAAGAACGTACCTATGATTTAAAATCCAAAGGGCAAGGACGTATGATTCAAGTGAGTATTCCTGCCAGTGTTCCTTTGAAAGAGTTTGACTATAACGCAAAAGTGGAAATCATCAATCCAGTTGCAGATACCGTCGCTACCGCTACCTTCCGAGGGGCAGATGTTGACTGGTATATCAAGGCAGACGATATTGTATTGACGAAAGATTCCAGTACCTTTAAAAATCAGCCACAACCTAAAAAAGAGCCAGCCACGGATAAATAGTCATGCTACTTCCACTAGAGAGAAAGGAGGAAATCCCGCATGAAACAGTTTGGCATTCGTGGTAAAAGGATTCGCCCAAGTGACAAGGATTTAGTCTTTCATTTTACAGTAGCGTCCTTACTGCCAATTTTCCTGCTGGTTATCGGACTGTTTCATGTGAAGACAATCCAGCAGATTAACTGGCAGGACTTTAACCTATCACAAGTAGACAAGATTCACATTCCCTATTTAGTTATTAGTGTTAGTGTCGCAATTCTTGTCTGCTTGCTGGTGGCATTTCTATTCAAAAGATATAGATATGATACAGTAAAACAACTGTACCACCGTCAAAAGCTGGCTAAGATGGTACTTGAAAACAAGTGGTATGAATCGGAACAGGTCAAAACAGATGGCTTCTTCAAAGATTCGTCCAGTCGTACTAAGGAAAAGATAACCTACTTTCCCAAAATATTTTATCGCCTTAAAGATGGTTTAATACAGATGCGAGTGGAAATCACGCTAGGAAAATATCAAGACCAGCTCCTACACTTGGAAAAGAAATTAGAAAGCGGATTGTACTGTGAGCTGACGGATAAAGAGTTAAAAGATTCTTATGTGGAATATACCCTGCTCTATGACACCATCGCCAGTCGTATTTCTATTGATGAAGTCCAAGCCAAAGATGGCAAACTACGCTTGATGGAAAACGTATGGTGGGAATATGACAAGCTCCCTCACATGCTCATAGCTGGTGGTACAGGTGGCGGTAAAACTTACTTTATACTGACACTGATTGAAGCCTTGCTTTATACAGATTCTAAGCTCTATATTCTTGACCCAAAGAACGCCGACCTTGCCGACTTAGGCTCTGTGATGGGGAATGTCTACTACAGAAAAGAAGATATGCTCTCCTGCATTGACCGTTTCTATGATGAAATGATGGCACGAAGTGAAGCTATGAAAGAGATGGAAAACTATAAGACTGGCGAGAACTATGCCTACTTAGGACTTCCTGCAAACTTTCTTATCTTTGATGAATACGTGGCTTTCATGGAAATGCTGGGAAATAAAGAAAATACCGCAGTCTTAAACAAGCTCAAACAGATTGTCATGTTAGGTCGTCAAGCTGGCTTCTTTTTAATACTGGCTTGTCAACGTCCAGACGCAAAATATTTAGGCGACGGAATCCGTGACCAGTTTAATTTCAGAGTGGCACTTGGAAGAATGTCTGAAATGGGCTATGGCATGATGTTTGGCAGTGATGTACAAAAAGATTTCTTCTTAAAACAAATCAAAGGTCGTGGCTATGTTGATGTGGGAACAAGTGTCATATCAGAATTTTACACTCCCTTAGTACCAAAAGGTCATGACTTTTTGGAGGAAATAAAAAAACTAACCAACAGCAGACAGTCCACGCAGGCGACGTGCGAAGCGAAAGTCGCAGGTGTGGACTGATCTTGCTGGCTGGTGTGGCGATAGCCACGCCAGCACCTAACCCCCCGTATCTAACAGGGGGGTACAAATCGACAGGAAACAGTCAAAAAAATAGCAGAAAATTCTTTGGTTACAAGGAGTTTAGAAAATTTCGTGGTATGTCAAATGAGCTTCAATAGTTGACATACCTTTTTTAATTGGAGGGATTTAACTGAATGAACAAACTTTGATACAGCATTTAAAGGAAAAACGGTTGGCTTATGGGCTATCTCAAAACCGACTGGCTATTGCTACAGGCATTACAAGGCAATATCTTAGCGACATTGAAACTGGCAAGGTTAAGCCATCAGACGAGTTGCAACAATCCCTTTGGGAAACTCTGGAACGCTTCAATCCCGATGCCCCACTTGAAATGCTCTTTGACTATGTAAGGATTCGCTTTCCCACAATGGACGTACAGCATGTGGTTGAAGAAATATTGCAATTGAAACTTTCCTATTTTCTTCATGAAGACTATGGCTTTTATTCTTATTCAGAACATTATGCCTTAGGCGATATATTCGTTCTCTGCTCTCATGAGATAGACAAAGGTGTTCTGGTGGAATTAAAAGGTCGTGGGTGCAGACAATTTGAAAGCTATCTTCTAGCACAACAAAGAAGCTGGTATGAGTTCTTTATGGACGCTTTGGTGGCTGGTGGCGTGATGAAACGCCTTGACCTTGCCATCAACGATAAAACAGGGATTTTGAATATTCCCACACTGACGGAAAAATGCCTACAGGAAGAGTGTATTTCGGTGTTCCGCAGTTTCAAGAGCTATCGCAGTGGCGAACTGGTACGCAAAGATGAAAAGGAATGTATGGGAAACACGCTTTATATCGGTTCATTACAAAGCGAAGTTTATTTCTGTATCTATGAAAAGGACTACGAGCAGTACAAGAAAAATGATATTCCCATTGAAGACGCAGAAGTAAAAAACCGTTTTGAGATTCGATTGAAAAATGAGCGTGCCTATTATGCAGTCCGTGATTTACTCGTCTATGACAATCCAGAGCATACCGCCTTTAAAATTATCAATCGGTATATCCGTTTTGTAGATAAAGACGATTCCAAACCTCGTTCTGATTGGAAACTGAATGAAGAATGGGCTTGGTTTATTGGGAACAATCGTGAACGATTAAAACTAACCACAAAACCAGAGCCTTACTCCTTCCAAAGGACGCTGAACTGGCTATCTCATCAAGTTGCCCCGACCTTAAAGGTTGCGATTAAACTTGATGAAATCAACCAGACGCAGGTTGTAAAAGACATTCTCGACCATGCGAAACTGACAGACCGACACAAGCAGATTTTGAAGCAACAGTCAGTAAAAGAACAGGACGTGATAACAACAAAAAAATAACTCAAATACAAATTCATTGAATATAGAGAGGAGAACATTTTTATGAATTTTGGACAAAACCTTTATAACTGGTTTCTATCAAATGCTCAATCACTGGTACTTTTAGCAATCGTTGTAATTGGCTTGTATCTTGGCTTCAAGCGTGAGTTTAGTAAACTGATTGGCTTTCTCATCATTGCGATTATTGCGGTGGGCTTGGTGTTCAACGCTGCTGGAGTAAAAGACATTTTATTAGAGCTATTTAATCGCATTATCGGTGCTTAAATTAAACCGTTATTTTGTGGAATATAAGTGGTTTTCTTATGTTCCGCAAAAGAATGGTACACCAAACGAAGTGCGGTAGGGATTTTTGAATCTCTACAAAGAAAGGACGTGAACACATGGACGATATGCAAGTCTATATTGCCAACTTAGGTAAATACAATGAAGGAGAATTAGTCGGTGCTTGGTTTACCTTTCCCATTGATTTTGAAGAAGTCAAAGAGAAAATCGGCTTGAATGATGAATACGAGGAATACGCCATTCACGATTATGAGTTACCCTTTACGGTTGACGAATACACTTCTATTGGCGAACTCAATCGCCTATGGGAAATGGTATCGGAGTTGCCAGAGGAACTACAATCCGAGCTATCTGCTCTGCTCACTCATTTTTCAAGTATTGAGGAACTAAGCGAACATCAAGAGGATATTATCATTCACTCGGATTGTGATGATATGGCAGATGTCGCACGTTACTACATTGAAGAAACTGGAGTATTGGGCGAAGTGCCAACCAGTCTTCAAAACTATATTGATTACGAATCCTATGGTCGTGATTTAGAAATTTCGGGAACTTTTATCACAACCAATTATGGGATTTTTGAAATCGTCTATTGAAAGGATTGATTCTATGAAGAAAATACGAAGCTATACCAGTATTTGGTCTGTTGAGAAAGTGCTGTACTCCATCAACGATTTTAGACTTCCGTTTCCCATAACCTTTACGCAAATGACGTGGTTTGTCGTGTCACTGTTTGCGGTTATGATACTTGGCAACTTGCCACCTCTTTCCATGATTGAGGGAGCATTTCTCAAATATTTTGGAATTCCTGTGGCTTTCACATGGTTTATGTCTACAAAAACCTTTGATGGTAAAAAGCCTTATGGATTTTTGAAGTCTGTCATTGCTTATGCACTGCGACCAAAGCTGACCTATGCAGGAAAAAAAGTAACGCTTGGCAGAAACCAGCCACAAGAAGCCATTACAGCAGTTAGGAGTGAATTTTATGGCATATCCAATTAAATACATTGAAAACAATCTCGTCTGGAATAAAGACGGGGAATGTTATGCTTACTATGAGCTTGTTCCTTACAATTACTCATTTCTAAGTCCAGAACAGAAAATACAAGTGCATGATTCTTTCAGACAGCTTATCGCACAAAATCGTGATGGCAAAATTCATGCTTTACAAATCAGTACAGAATCCAGCATACGTTCTGCACAAGAGCGTTCCAAAAATGAAGTCACTGGCAAGCTCAAAGCGGTTGCCTATGACAAAATCGACCAACAGACAGACGCTTTAATATCCATGATTGGCGAAAATCAAGTGGACTACCGCTTCTTTATCGGCTTTAAGTTGCTTCTCAACGATCAAGAGTTTTCTATGAAAAGTCTTACCGTTGAAGCCAAAAATGCTTTGTCTGATTTTGTCTATGATGTGAACCATAAGCTAATGGGCGATTTTGTCAGCATGAGTAATGATGAAATCCTGCGTTTTCAGAAGATGGAAAAGCTCTTGGAAAATAAAATCTCTCGTCGTTTCAAAATCCGTAGACTGGATAAGGACGACTTCGGCTATCTGATTGAACATCTTTATGGACAGACAGGTACAGCTTATGAAGATTATGAGTACCATCTATCAAAGAAGAAGCTGGATAATGAAACGCTGATTAAATATTATGACCTTATTAAACCGACCCGTTGTCTGGTGGAAGAAAAACAGCGATACCTAAAAATTCAACAGGAAGACGAAACCGTCTATGTGGCGTACTTTACCATCAACAGCATTGTCGGCGAATTGGACTTTCCGTCCTCTGAAATCTTCTACTACCAGCAACAGCAATTTACATTCCCGATTGATACTTCTATGAATGTGGAAATCGTGGCAAACCGTAAAGCACTAAGCACCGTTCGTAATAAAAAGAAAGAACTAAAAGACCTAGATAACCACGCATGGCAAAGTGATAACGAAACCAGCTCTAATGTGGCGGAAGCTCTGGAAAGTGTCAATGAGCTGGAAAATAATTTAGACCAAAGCAAGGAATCCATGTATAAGCTCTCTTATGTGGTGCGTGTTTCCGCAAATGACTTGGACGAATTGAAACGTCGTTGTAATGAAGTGAAAGATTTTTATGACGATTTAAGTGTCAAGTTGGTACGACCATTTGGAGATATGCTGGGCTTACATGAAGAATTTTTACCATCAAGCAAGCGTTATATGAATGACTATATTCAGTATGTAACCTCTGATTTCTTAGCTGGACTTGGTTTCGGTGCTACTCAAATGCTTGGCGAAAATGAGGGTATTTATGTTGGCTATAGCTTAGATACAGGACGCAATGTCTACCTCAAACCTGCTCTTGCCAGTCAAGGGGTTAAGGGTTCAGTAACCAATGCATTAGCGTCTGCCTTTGTAGGTTCGCTAGGCGGTGGAAAATCCTTTGCGAATAACCTTATCGTCTATTATGCAGTGCTTTATGGGGCACAAGCAGTGATTGTTGACCCGAAAGCGGAACGTGGCAGATGGAAAGAAACCTTGCCAGAAATCGCTCACGAAATTAATATTGTCAATCTGACTTCTGATGAGAAAAATAAAGGCTTACTTGACCCTTACGTGATTATGAAAAATCCCAAAGATTCTGAATCACTGGCAATCGACATTTTGACGTTCCTTACGGGGATTTCATCACGAGATTCTGACCGTTTCCCTGTTCTACGAAAAGCCATTCGTGCTGTAACTAATAGTGAAGTGCGAGGTCTTCTGAAAGTGATTGAGGAATTACGGGTTGAGGGAACTCAAATAAGCACCAGCATAGCCGACCATATCGAAAGTTTTACAGACTATGACTTTGCACATCTGCTCTTTAGTGATGGATATGTGGAGCAGTCTATCAGTCTTGAAAAACAACTGAACATCATACAGGTTGCCGACTTGGTACTTCCCGATAAAGAAACCTCCTTTGAGGAATATACCACAATGGAGTTACTATCGGTGGCAATGCTGATTGTCATTAGTACCTTTGCGTTAGACTTTATCCATACAGACAGAAGCATTTTTAAAATTGTTGACTTAGACGAAGCGTGGAGCTTCTTACAGGTGGCACAAGGTAAAACACTGTCTATGAAACTGGTTCGTGCTGGACGTGCTATGAACGCTGGGGTATATTTCGTGACCCAGAATACAGATGACCTTTTAGATGAAAAGCTGAAAAATAATCTTGGTTTGAAATTTGCGTTCCGCTCTACTGACCTTAACGAGATTAAAAAGACCCTTGCCTTTTTCGGCGTTGACCCAGAGGACGAAAATAATCAGAAGCGATTGCGTGATTTGGAAAATGGACAGTGCCTTATCAGTGATTTATATGGTCGTGTCGGTGTGATACAGTTCCACCCTGTATTTGAAGAACTGCTCCATGCCTTTGATACCAGACCGCCTGTGCGAAAAGAGGTGTAAATGTGAAACCATCAATATTAAACAGAATAAAATCAAACTGGACGCTGAAGCGTCTAGGTAAAGTGGCAATGACAGTGGCTTTCACACTTGTGATTGCCATTTTTCTTTTAGCCATGATGGGAACAGTGGTTCAAGCTGCGGGCTTGGTAGATGATACAATCAATGTGGCAAATGAGTACAGCCGATACCCACTTGAAAACTATCAACTGGATTTTTATGTTGATAATAGCTGGGGCTGGCTACCGTGGAACTGGTCGGACGGAATTGGAAAACAAGTCATGTATGGCTTATATGCCATTACCAATTTTATTTGGACAATCAGTCTTTATGTTTCCAATGCGACTGGCTACTTAGTTCAAGAAGCCTATTCCCTTGACTTCATTTCTGCTACAGCAGATTCCATTGGCAAGAATATGCAGACCCTTGCAGGAGTTACGCCTAGCGGACTATCAACAGAGGGATTCTATGTTGGATTCCTCTTACTCTTGATTTTGGTTCTTGGGGTTTATGTTGCCTATACAGGACTGATAAAAAGAGAAACTACAAAAGCGATTCATGCCATTGTGAACTTTGTCATGGTATTTATCCTATCAGCTTCCTTTATTGCCTACGCTCCCGACTACATTAAAAAAATCAATGATTTTTCATCAGACATCAGTCAAGCCAGCTTATCACTTGGCACAAAAATTGTCATGCCCCATTCCGATAGTCAAGGCAAGGACAGTGTGGACTTGATACGTGACAGCCTATTTTCCATACAGGTTCAACAACCGTGGCTACTGCTTCAATACAACAGTTCAGACATTGAAAGTATTGGTGCTGACCGTGTGGAAAGTCTACTTTCAACCAGTCCAGACAGTAATAATGGAGAAGACAGAGAAAAAATTGTAGCAGAAGAAATCGAAGACAGAAACAATGTGAACATGACGATTACAAAAACTATTAACCGCTTGGGTACAGTCTTCTTTCTCTTTGTATTCAATATCGGGATTTCTATATTCGTATTCCTACTAACAGGAATCATGATTTTCTCGCAGGTGCTTTTTATCATCTATGCTATGTTTCTGCCTGTGAGCTTTATTTTAAGTATGATTCCATCTTTTGATGGTATGTCGAAACGAGCCATTACTAAACTCTTTAATACCATTTTGACACGAGCTGGAATCACGCTGATTATTACGACAGCCTTTAGTATTTCAACCATGCTCTATACCTTATCGGCTGGTTATCCGTTCTTTTTGATTGCTTTTCTACAGATTGTGACCTTTGCAGGAATCTACTTCAAGCTGGGCGATTTAATGAGTATGTTTTCTCTACAGAGTAACGATTCTCAAAGTGTGGGAAGTCGTGTGATGAGAAAACCTCGTATGCTTATGCACGCTCATATGCACCGCCTACAGCGTAAACTTGGACGCTCCATGACAGCTTTAGGTGCTGGCTCTGCCATTGCCAGTGCTACAGGAAAACAAGGACAGTCGGGTAGTTCTGGTAGGACACAAGCAGATCACACCCGTCCAGACGGACAGGAAAAATCAACACTTGGAAAACGTATCGGACAAACAATCGGAGCAGTTGCTGATACCAAAGATAAAATCGTTGATTCTGCTGGTAATCTCAAAGAACAGGTTAAGGATATTCCGACCAATGCAAGATATGCAGTGTATCAAGGAAAATCCAAAGCAAAAGAAAATGTTCGTGACCTAACTTCCAGTATTTCTCAAACCAGAGCAGACAGAGCCAGCGGACGCAAGGAACAGCAGGAACAAAGACGCAAAACCATTGCAGAGCGTCGCTCTGAAATGGAACAGGTCAAACAGAAAAAACAGCCAGCTTCTTCCGTTCATGAAAGACCAGCTACTAAGCAAGAACAATCTCATGATGGACAGACCGCAAAACAATCTTCTGTTCAGGCTTTACGCATGGAATCTCAACAAGCCAAACAGGAGCGTCCAGCAGTTAAGTCCGATTCTTCAAGTTTAAAAGCGGAACGTCAAAACCGTACTACACAAGAAAGAACAGTTCAAAAGCCAGCAACTTCAACTACACCAGCAGACAGAGCTTCACAACGTCCAGTCACAAAAGAGCGTCCGTCTACTGTTCAAAGAGTTCAAAGTCAAAACCTTAGAAATAGACCACCAATAAAATCCGCCACTATCAAGAAAGGCAGTAAGAAACCATGAAACTGAAAGCTTTAGTGATTGGTGGTTCTGGGCTATTCTTGATGGTCTTCTCACTACTTCTGTTTGTTGCCATTTTATTTTCAGATGAACAAGATGGCGGTTTTTCAAACATTCACTATGGCGGTGTGAATGTTTCCGCAGAAGTGCTGGCTCATAAGCCTATGGTAGAAAAATACGCTAGAGAATATGGCATTGAAGAATACGTCAATGTACTGCTTGCTATTATACAGGTGGAATCGGGCGGTACTGCCGAAGATGTTATGCAGTCCTCGGAATCCCTTGGTCTACCACCCAATTCATTGAGTACAGAAGAATCCATCAAGCAAGGTGTGAAGTATTTCAGTGAATTATTAGCCAGTAGAGATAGGCTCGGTGTGGATTTGGAATCGGTTATCCAGTCCTACAATTATGGCGGTGGCTTCTTAGGGTATGTGGCTAATCGTGGAAACAAATATACCTTTGAACTGGCTCAAAGTTTCTCTAAGGAATATTCAGATGGCGAAAAAGTGTCCTATCCCAATCCAATAGCCATACCCATCAATGGGGGCTGGCGATATAACTATGGCAATATGTTTTATGTTCAGCTTGTTACGCAGTATCTTGTCACAACTCAATTTAATGATAATACGGTACAAGCCATCATGAACGAAGCACTGAAATATGAGGGTTGGAAGTATGTCTATGGCGGAGCTTCCCCGACTACTTCATTTGATTGTAGCGGACTGACACAATGGACGTATGGCAAAGCTGGGATTAAATTACCACGAACCGCACAACAACAATATGATGTGACCCAACATATCCCACTATCCGAAGCAAAAGCCGGCGATTTAGTTTTCTTTCATTCTACCTATAACGCTGGTTCTTATATTACTCATGTTGGCATATACCTTGGCGATAATCGAATGTTTCACGCAGGAGACCCTATCGGCTATGCCTACTTAACAAGCTCCTACTGGCAACAGCATTTAGTAAGAGCAGGACGAATCAAACAATGAGAAAGGAAGATTCAATGATGAAATTCAGAAAAAATCAGAATAAAGAAAAACAGATACCAAAGGAAAAGAAACCTCGTATCTACAAAGTCAATCCTCGTAAAAAGGTTGTAATTGCCTTATGGGTGCTTTTAGGGCTTAGTTTTAGCTTTGCGATATTTAAGCACTTTACAGCTATTGATACCCATACCGTTCACGAAACAACTATCATAGAAAAGGAATACGTTGATACTCATCATGTAGAAAATTTTGTAGAGAACTTTGCGAAAGTCTACTATTCATGGGAGCAATCCGATAAGTCCATTGATAATCGAATGGAAAGTCTAAAAGGCTATCTGACAGATGAACTTCAAGCTCTCAATGTTGATACAGTACGCAAAGATATTCCTGTATCGTCTTCTGTAAGAGGATTTCAGATATGGACGGTAGAGCCAACTGGCGACAATGAGTTTAATGTAACCTACAGTGTAGACCAGCTCATTACAGAGGGAGAAAATACAAAGACCGTCCACTCTGCTTATATAGTGAGTGTCTATGTAGATGGTTCTGGAAATATGGTACTGGTTAAGAATCCGACCATTACCAACATACCTAAGAAATCAAGTTATAAACCAAAAGCCATTGAAAGTGAGGGGACGGTTGATTCCATTACAACCAATGAAATCAATGAGTTTTTAACGACGTTCTTCAAGCTCTATCCTACAGCGACAGCCAGTGAACTTTCCTACTATGTGAATGACGGGATATTAAAACCAATCGGAAAAGAGTACATCTTTCAAGAACTGGTAAATCCTATTCACAATCGTAAGGATAATCAAGTCACGGTATCGCTGACAGTGGAGTATATCGACCAGCAGACCAAAGCAACGCAGGTATCTCAATTTGATTTGGTACTTGAAAAGAACGGGAGTAATTGGAAGATTATAGAATAACAAATATTGGTACATTATTACAGCTATTTTGTAATCACGTACTCTCTTTGATAAAAAATTGGAGATTCCTTTACAAATATGCTCTTACGTGCTATTATTTAAGTATCTATTTAAAAGGAGTTAATAAATATGCGGCAAGGTATTCTTAAATAAACTGTCAATTTGATAGTGGGAACAAATAATTGGATGTCCTTTTTTAGGAGGGCTTAGTTTTTTGTACCCAGTTTAAGAATACCTTTATCATGTGATTCTAAAGTATCCAGAGAATATCTGTATGCTTTGTATACCTATGGTTATGCATAAAAATCCCAGTGATAAAAGTATTTATCACTGGGATTTTTATGCCCTTTTGGGTTTTTGAATGGAGGAAAATCACATGAAAATTATTAATATTGGAGTTTTAGCTCATGTTGATGCAGGAAAAACTACCTTAACAGAAAGCTTATTATATAACAGTGGAGCGATTACAGAATTAGGAAGCGTGGACAAAGGTACAACGAGGACGGATAATACGCTTTTAGAACGTCAGAGAGGAATTACAATTCAGACAGGAATAACCTCTTTTCAGTGGGAAAATACGAAGGTGAACATCATAGACACGCCAGGACATATGGATTTCTTAGCAGAAGTATATCGTTCATTATCAGTTTTAGATGGGGCAATTCTACTGATTTCTGCAAAAGATGGCGTACAAGCACAAACTCGTATATTATTTCATGCACTTAGGAAAATGGGGATTCCCACAATCTTTTTTATCAATAAGATTGACCAAAATGGAATTGATTTATCAACGGTTTATCAGGATATTAAAGAGAAACTTTCTGCCGAAATTGTAATCAAACAGAAGGTAGAACTGTATCCTAATATGTGTGTGACGAACTTTACCGAATCTGAACAATGGGATACGGTAATAGAGGGAAACGATGACCTTTTAGAGAAATATATGTCCGGTAAATCATTAGAAGCATTGGAACTCGAACAAGAGGAAAGCATAAGATTTCAGAATTGTTCTCTGTTCCCTCTTTATCATGGAAGTGCAAAAAGTAATATAGGGATTGATAACCTTATAGAAGTTATTACTAATAAATTTTATTCATCAACACATCGAGGTCCGTCTGAACTTTGCGGAAATGTTTTCAAAATTGAATATACAAAAAAAAGACAACGTCTTGCATATATACGCCTTTATAGTGGCGTACTGCATTTGCGAGATTCGGTTAGAATATCGGAAAAAGAAAAAATAAAAATTACAGAAATGTATACTTCAATAAATGGTGAATTATGTAAAATTGATAAGGCTTATTCCGGAGAAATTGTTATTTTGCAAAATGAGTTTTTGAAGTTAAATAGTGTTCTTGGAGATACAAAGCTATTGCCACAGAGAGAGAGAATTGAAAATCCCCTCCCTCTGCTGCAAACGACTGTTGAACCGAGCAAACCTCAACAAAGGGAAATGTTACTTGATGCACTTTTAGAAATCTCCGACAGTGACCCGCTTCTGCGATATTATGTGGATTCTGCGACACATGAAATCATACTTTCTTTCTTAGGGAAAGTACAAATGGAAGTGACTTGTGCTCTGCTGCAAGAAAAGTATCATGTGGAGATAGAAATAAAAGAGCCTACAGTCATTTATATGGAAAGACCGTTAAAAAAAGCAGAGTATACCATTCACATCGAAGTTCCACCGAATCCTTTCTGGGCTTCCATTGGTCTATCTGTAGCACCGCTTCCATTAGGGAGCGGAGTACAGTATGAGAGCTCGGTTTCTCTTGGATACTTAAATCAATCGTTTCAAAATGCAGTTATGGAAGGGATACGCTATGGCTGTGAACAAGGATTGTATGGTTGGAATGTGACGGACTGTAAAATCTGTTTTAAGTATGGCTTATACTATAGCCCTGTTAGTACCCCAGCAGATTTTCGGATGCTTGCTCCTATTGTATTGGAACAAGTTTTTAAAAAAGCTGGAACAGAATTGTTAGAACCATATCTTAGTTTTAAAATTTATGCACCACAAGAATATCTTTCACGAGCATATAACGATGCTCCTAAATATTGTGCGAACATCGTAGACACTCAACTGAAAAATAATGAGGTCATTCTTAGTGGAGAAATCCCTGCTCGGTGTACTCAAGAATATCGTAATGATTTAACTTTCTTTACAAATGGACGTAGCGTTTGTTTAACAGAGTTAAAAGGGTACTATGTTACTACTGGTGAATCTGTTTGTCAGCCCCGTCGTCCAAATAGTCGGATAGATAAAGTACGATATATGTTCAATAAAATAACTTAGTGTATTTTATGTTGTTATATAAATATGGTTTCTTGTTAAATAAGATGAAATATTTTTTAATAAAGATTTGAATTAAAGTGTAAAGGAGGAGATAGTTATTATAAACTACAAGTGGATATTGTGTCCTGTATGTGGAAATAAAACACGATTAAAGATAAGGGAAGATACTGAATTAAAAAAATTCCCCCTCTATTGTCCGAAATGCAGACAAGAAAATTTAATTGAAATAAAGCAGTTCAAAGTAACTGTGATTACAGAGCCAGACGCAAAGACGCAGAGCCGATAATTTGAGAAATCAAAATCTCATCTTATCGACTCTTTCTGTTATGTATAGGTTTTAAATTAGTCTTTGAGGTTTCTCGCTTCGCTGATACCATTGGCTAGGACTTCAATTAACGATAGTTCCTTATCAGTAAAGCTATCCAGTAGTTTTTCTACCTGTAATCTTCTGGTGCTTTTCGCCAGATCATTACGAGGTAAGAAGAATTCATCAACGGACACATCAAGTAATGATACAAGGTCATAAAGAACTTGTATGCTAGGGTGTTGCCCCTTATTTTCAATATTAGTTAAATAGCGTGGGTCAATTTCAATTAATGCTCCCACTTGTTCACGAGTCAAACCTCGTTTCATTCGAGCTTCTTTGATTGCTAAAACAAAGGCTCTAAAATCAAATTTATCTTCTTTTTTACGCATAATAGACCACCTCTATACATTTTACTGTTCCTATTAAATTTGAAACAGGTATAGAAAAACGTGTTATATAGTTTGTGAGTTCCTAAGGTTTATATATTAATACAAGCACTACTCAACTCCAATAAAAAAAAGCCGTTGTTTGGTAGTGCTATTTGTGCTGTAAAAACGTAATTCTCACTTTCAAATGGCGGTTCGTTGGAGGTCGAAGTTGCCATGAGATATATTACATACAATCTTATTCCTGTTACTGGGTTCTTATCAAAAAAAGTTATCCACCAGCAATAGATAAATACGTCTATCGATGTGGTTTTATACATCATATAGCAAGAACAATTAAAGCATATAAACAGATAAATCAATCTGTCTATGTGCTTTTTTTGTATCTATGGATAATTTTTAAAGTTTTTTCAATTCTTAATGCAACAAATCCCCCTTTCACATTGGGAGTAAGAGTGAAAGGAGATAAAAGAGCAAAGCTCACTTCCTTTCAAAAGAAAGGGGGTGAGAAACATGAAACCATCTTCTTTTCAAGAGAGAATTGAACATCAGTTTGATTTTATCTGTATGCGAGCTATGGACGATGAGCGGAAGAATTATTTCCTTTATCTTTCAAGGCTGGCAAAGCGTGAAGTGTCCTTTTCGGATATTGGCGAATATCTCGTCAACCAATTTGCGACGACAGACAGCTATTCATCTGATTTTCAAATTTTTACGCTCACTGATGTTTCGGTTGGTATCGAAAATGATTTATTGAGTGAAGCACTAAAAGAATTGCCAGACAAGAAGCGTGAAATCCTACTGCTGTTCTATTTTATGGACATGAGCGATTCAGAAATAGCGGATTTACTGAAATTGAACCGCTCTACTGTCTATCGGCATAGAATGAGCGGACTAGCCTTAATCAAGAAGTTTATGGAGGAGGAAAACGAAGAATGAGAAAAGAATATTCCAGAATTCCATTCCCATTGATTGTAAAGGCTTGTGATGGCGATACAGAAGCGATTAACCAGATTCTACATTATTACAGAGGGTACATTGCTAAACGCTCTCTACGGTTGATGAAAGATGAATATGGCAATCAAAGTATGGTCGTTGATGAGGTCTTACGTGGACGAATGGAAACCAGGTTGATTACAAAAATCCTGTCATTTGAGATTGAGTAGCACCGATTTATCTCTCTTTTCGTGGAAGTGCGGACGAGCTTTCCATACTTCCCGATTGGGGAGGTTTGTTATTCCATCAAAGCATATTGTCTTTCAGTATGTTTTGATAGGCTGACAAGCCATCTGTTCTTTGAAAACTGAATAACAGCAGTCGAATACATTTCGATAAGAAAAGAGCCAACGGAGCTGACCGCCATGACCTGCCCTGTAAAGATAGCGAGCGATTCATGTCAGTGATCCGAGAAGTAATCTTTAGCAGGATTGCCAGCGAAGACATTCTTATCGTAATAATGATACTCCTGTATCGTCATAGTCCGAGCGTTAAAAGCGTCGCAGGCAATGAGTACAGTTGGACGAGAACCGTGCAAGGGTGGAACTCCCGTGAGCTTTGCTAAAGCTGTTCGATTGCTTGTAAAACTACTTTTATGAAATCTAACGTGTGATTGGGAAAGGAGGATTTTATGAAGCAGACAGATATTCCTATCTGGGAGCGTTATACCCTGACCATTGAAGAAGCGTCTAAGTATTTCCGTATTGGCGAAAATAAGCTCCGTCGTTTGGCAGATGAAAATAAAAATGCTGATTGGCTGATTATGAATGGCAATCGTATTCAGATAAAGCGAAAACAGTTTGAAAA
>CAUVMH010000030.1:0-18057 GCA_963552835.1 uncultured Streptococcus sp.
CTAGTTGTTTGAGAGCGACTGTTGATGGAGCTTGTGTCATTGGATCGGTTGCCTTATTGTTCTTAGGAAAGGCAATGACTTCACGGATATTTTCTTCTCCTGCAAGCAACATGACAAAACGGTCAAGACCGATCGCCAAACCACCGTGTGGTGGGAAACCATAGTCCATAGCCTCAAGAAGGAAACCAAACTGGTCATTTGCTTCTTCGGCTGAGAAACCAAGAGCCTTGAACATGCGTTCTTGAAGGTCTTTTTGGTTGATACGAAGGCTACCACCGCCAAGCTCATAACCGTTCAAGACGATATCGTAAGCAATGGCACGAACCTTAGCCAAATCACCTTCTAATTCGTGAGCTGTTTCTTCCTGTGGAAGGGTAAATGGATGGTGGGCGCTCATGTAGCGGTCTTCTTCTTCAGACCATTCAAACATTGGCCAATCAACCACCCAAAGGAAATTGAATTTATCGCTATCAATCAAGCCAAGCTCTTTAGCAATACGACCACGAAGGGCACCAAGGGTTGCATTCGCCACTTCAAGCGTATCCGCTACAAATAGAACCAAATCCTTATCTTCAAGACCAAGTGCTGCAGTCAATTCTCCTTGGATACCCGTCAAAAACTTGGCAACCGGTCCATTTAATTCTCCATCAACTACCTTGACCCAAGCAAGACCTTTGGCACCGTACTGTTTGGCTACTTCGGTCATCTTGTCGATGTCTTTACGTGAGTAGTTGTCCGCAGCTCCTTTGACTACAATGGCTTTAACAGCAGGTGCTTCTGAGAAGACTTTAAAATCAACACCTTTTACCACTTCTGTCAAGTCCTGAAGCAACATATCAAAACGGGTATCTGGCTTATCAGAACCGTAAAGAGCCATCGCATCATCGTACTTCATACGAGGAAATGGAAGCGTTACTTCGATGCCTTTTGTTTCTTTCATCACGCGCGCAATCAAGCCTTCTGTGATATCTTGGATTTCTTGCTCACTAAGGAATGACGTTTCCAAGTCGACCTGGGTAAACTCAGGCTGACGGTCTCCACGCAAGTCCTCGTCACGGAAACATTTAACGATTTGGTAATAGCGGTCAAATCCAGCATTCATCAAGAGCTGTTTGGTAATCTGTGGACTTTGAGGAAGAGCATAGAAATGTCCTTTGTTGACACGAGATGGCACCAAATAGTCACGCGCCCCTTCTGGTGTTGACTTAGAAAGGAATGGCGTCTCCACATCAATAAACTCCAACTCATCCAAGTAGTTACGGATAGAATGAGTCACCTTGGCACGAAGCTTGAGATTTTCCAACATCTCTGGACGACGAAGGTCAAGGTAACGGTAACGCAAACGCGTATCGTCATTGGCCTCAATCCCATCCTTAATCTCAAATGGCGTTGTTTTAGCTGTATTAAGCACTGTCAAAGCTGTCACGTTCAACTCAACCGCACCAGTCGGCAATTTATCATTGGCTTGCTCACGCACAGCGACTTGTCCAGTCACCTCGATAACAAATTCGCTACGAAGACTTTCAGCTGTTGCCATAACCTCTGCAGAAACTTTTTCAGGGTTGATAACCAACTGCATGATCCCTTCACGGTCACGAAGGTCGATAAAGATCAAACCACCCAAGTCACGACGACGGCCAACCCATCCTTTCAAGGTAATTTCTTGTCCGATATGTTCCTCACGAACACGACCAGCATACATACTACGTTTCATTGTTTCTCTCCTCTTTTATTCTGTTACTATTTTACCATAAAAGCGCAAGCTCTTCATGAAAATCATCAGAAAAGTTTGATTGTCTTTAGAAATCAAAACGAACAGACAAAAAATCCGATGAAAGCATTATCGGATTCTCTGATTATGATTCTTAACCTTTTTTACGCTTTTCAGCAATCTCAGCTGCCTTTTTAGGTAGAACAATCTCCGTCGCATAAGCCGAAGCAAAACGCAAGACACCTGCAATAGGCGCAAAGACAACTGCTAGATAGTTGTAAAAGAAATCGCCTTTAAAGGCATAGGCAAGGCCCCCGATAATAAAGAAGAGAACGACCGCCTGTATCACTGCTAATAAAATTACTCGTTTCATGTGACCTCCTGACTCTATTATAGCATGAGTATCATCAAAAAGCCGATTAAATTATTCAAAGCGTGTAAAGAAATGCTGTAAAGAAGACCTTTTCGACTCACATAAGCCAGACCCAAACTCAATCCCAGACTAGCATAGACTAAAAACTGTTGCAAAGTCCCTGGAAAATGAATCAAGGCAAAGAGCACACTCGATACGAGGAGAAACAGAGCTGTCTGTTTGCTGTTATTTTGCTTAGGAAAGAGATAACGCGCCAGCATCCCTCTAAAGATGAGTTCTTCCGTCAAAGGAGCAAAGACCACTACCATAAAGAAACCAAAGACAGGCTGAGCAACTGTCAGTTGTGATACGATTTGTTGATTGACCGACGGATCATCTGGCAAAAAGAACTGGGCTGTAATCGCCACTAGCAAAACCAGAGTAGGCAACCATATATAACGATTAAAAGCCGTCGTCTGGATGCTAACCTTTTCTGTCTGATACCATCTGTAAACTCCATAAACATAGGCTCCTGACAGGACGATATAAAGTGATAAAACTCCATATACTGAAGCCCCTAGATTAAGCGCCGACAATGCCATACTCTGAACCAGACCATAGCCAAAGAAAAAGGATAGAACAGCTAGAAGAAACCAGCCAAGATTTTTAAGTAGTTTCATAAAGATCTCCTATTTGAAATAACGTTTTACCATAGATAATTGCATCACATTGATATAAATATGGATCGCTCCTACAAGCAAGAAGGCTAGTAACTGAATCTCTCCTGTCAATAAAGAAAAGATAGCAATCAAAAAATAGAGACCTGGTAAGACATACTGATTTAATTGGAATAAAATTCGAAAACTTTGTTCCAAATTAGCCTGACGCTCCCCTTCATCATAGGAGTTTACGTAGTCCAAGACATCCTTTGGTGTAGAGAAGAATTCCAAATCAAACTGACGAACGATCGCAATGGTCTTATAGAGATATTTTTGAGCATTGAAAACTAACACTAATGCCAAAAAAGAAAGAGATAAGGTTAGGTGGCTTACATTTAGTACAATTACTTCACTTCCTGAAATGAATAGAGCCAAAAAAATCGCTACGCTTGCACTATTAAAAGCAATAGTTCCAAACTCGAGATTACGATACATTTGTACATAATAGGTTTCATTCAGATCATCATCCATTTCCTCTTTATACAAGGAGTGAAATGTTCTGCTTTTCTTTAAGAAATCGAAAGTCAAAAACATACTAATGAAACCTAACAGTAAACAAATAGATGATATCCATGGAATCACGGTTTTGACATCTAAAATGCTTCCATAGTTTTCGGTATAGGCCTTAAACATCCCTGCAAGCATGCCCAAGAAGCCTCCCAAGATCAAAGCCATTAAAAATAACAATTCACGTTTCTTTTTCATATTCAACCTCTTTCTAAACTAAACCAATCCAACTAACCACTGACCAAATGCTTTCCCTGATTCATAAATAGCTGTTAAGCCTTCTGTTCCAAGTGATACCAAAATCAAACAAACAGCAAGTAAGATAATAGCTTGATTTCTTGCTTTTTTTGCTCCATCTCCCAAGGGTTCATTCCCAAGCCAACCTGCTAGATAAGCATATAGGACGACTGTTAAAATCCCAAACTCTGTTGACGAAAGAAACAACAAAATTGCCACTAAGCGGATAACGTTAGTCTTGATATTAAAATAATTTCCTAAACCTGCACAGACACCTGCAAGTTCTTTGTTCTCAGTATCTACTTGAAAACCTGCTAAAAACTCTTTCATATTCATTCTCCTTTTTCACTTGCTAGATTTTTTGCTTTCTTTTCAATCCATTCAATTACTGGTATGAGGGCAAAGTAGACCCAAATAAATTGATTACTTTGATAGGGATTAAACCAACCTAAGTCCATCCCAATCAGTAAAAACACACTGACTAATAGAACTATGGCAACTACATAATAAATCACTTTATACTTGTTCATCACTCATCCTCCTCTATACGAAATACCGACTCGACTGGTTCATTAAATATCTGCGAAATCCTCAGGGCGATCACAACCGACGGGGTATATTCATCCCTCTCTAGCAGACTAATGGTCTGTCGAGAGACCCCTGCCAGCTTGGCCAGTTCCGTTTGATTCAGGCCATCGCGAGCCCGAAGCTCTTTTAGACGATTTTTTAGCATTCCTTTCTCCTTTACTCTTAACTTGCTTACATTGTAACACATCTTTTTCTTTTTGACAAGTATATTTGTCAAAAAGTTTATGATTTTTGTCATTTTGCAAAAGAAAAAGGTCAGGAATAAGAACCTGACCAGTTTTTCTACTATTAAAAGCCTAATTTTTCAAAGATTTCTGAGAAATTTTGATTGATAGCATCAAGTGACACTTGAACTTCTTCTCGGGTTTGGTTGTTCTTGACTGTCACTTGTCCGCTTTCGACTTCACTCTCTCCTAGGGTGATGAGGGTCTTAGCCGCAAAGACATCGGCTGACTTGAACTGAGCTTTGAGTTTACGGTTGAGGTAATCACGCTCTGCTTTGAATCCTTGTTGGCGAAGAGCCTGTACCAACTCCAAGGCCTTGACATTTGCGTCTTCACCCAAGACTGCGATATAGACATCTAGAGCGTTCTCGATAGGAAGGGCCACACCTTGTTTTTCAAGGATGAGGAGCAGACGCTCTACACCAAGTCCAAAACCAAATCCAGCAGTCTCAGGGCCACCAAAGTAGGAAACCAAGCCATCGTAGCGACCTCCTGCACAGACTGTCAAGTCATTGCCCTCGATTTCAGTGATAAACTCGAAAATCGTGTGGTTGTAGTAGTCCAGACCACGCACCATATTGGTATCGATGATATAGTCTACACCGAGATTTTCCAACATCTGACGCACAGCATCAAAATGAGCTTGACTTTCTTCATCAAGGAAGTCCAAGATAGACGGCGCATTCTCCACAGCTACCTTGTCTTCTTTCTCCTTAGAGTCCAAGACACGAAGAGGATTTTCCTCCAAGCGACGTTGGCTATCCTTAGACAAGGTCTCCTTGAGCGGTGTCAAATAATCAATCAAGGCTTGACGGTAAGCCGCACGGCTCTCAGGATTTCCAAGAGTGTTGAGGTGTAGTTTGACACCTTGGATGCCGATTTCTTTCAAGAAATGAGCTGCCATAGCGATGGTTTCCACATCGGTAGCTGGATTGCTAGAGCCAAAACACTCAACACCAATCTGGTGGAACTGGCGCAAACGACCTGCTTGCGGGCGTTCATAACGAAACATAGGTCCCATGTAATAGAACTTACTTGGCTTTTGCACTTCAGGAGCAAAGAGTTTATTTTCCACATAGGAACGGACAACGGGCGCAGTTCCTTCTGGACGAAGAGTGATATGGCGGTCACCCTTGTCATAAAAATCGTACATTTCCTTGGTTACGATATCCGTTGTATCTCCGACAGAGCGACTGATGACCTCGTAATGCTCAAAAATAGGCGTACGCACTTCCGCATAGTTATAGCGCTTGAAAATTTCACGGGCAAAGCCCTCAACGTACTGCCACTTGGCAGATTCAGCAGGTAAAATATCCTGCGTTCCTTTTGGTTTTTGTAATTTCATAGGGAATCCTCTTTAAACTTAATAGTCTTATTTTACCATAAATAGAGGGATTAAAACAGTGAGAGTAGAAAATCTCAAGAGAGTCTTTTCAGAAAATTCATCAAAAACTTGCCAAATTGTCAGAATTATGAGAAAATAGAGGATATTTATCACGTGGAGGGACTGTTATGAGAGACGATATCAAAATCAATGACCGCGCTTTGGCCTTACAAGACCAAATTATCGAAAAACTAGAGAAAGTTTTTGATACAGATGTGGAATTGGATGTTTACAATCTGGGCTTGATTTATGAAATCAATCTGGACGAAACGGGTCTCTGCAAGATTGTCATGACCTTCACCGACACTGCCTGTGATTGCGCTGAAAGCCTGCCTATCGAAATCGTCGCAGGTCTGAAACAAATCGAGGGTATCGAAGATGTTCAAGTTGAAGTTACCTGGTCACCCGCTTGGAAGATTACACGAATCAGTCGCTACGGCCGTATTGCCCTTGGACTGCCACCTCGTTAAGCAGGCAAATCACTTTTGAAGATGAAAAGAAGCAAGCCGAAATTGGCTTGCTTTTTGATACTCAATGAAAATCAAAGAACAAACTAGGAAACTAGCCGCAAGCTGTACTTGAGTACGGTAAGGCGACGTTGACGTGGTTTGAATTTGATTTTCGAAGAGTATGAGTTTATTTTTTACCTGACTTGTCCATATTCCAGAAGTCTGTCACGGCTCCGCGTGAAGCAGATGATACGATATGGGCATATTTACCGAGGACACCACGGCTGTAAAGTGGTGGCAAGGTTGTTTCTGCCTTACGTTTTTCAAGTTCTTCTTCGGATACGGCCATGGAAATTTCTTTGGTATCTTGGTCAACCGTAACGATATCACCTGTACGAAGGTAGGCAATTGGTCCACCATCCTGAGCTTCAGGAGCGATATGTCCAACAACCAGACCATAAGTACCACCAGAGAAACGGCCATCCGTCAAGAGGGCAACCTTGTCTCCTTGACCTTTACCAACGATCATTGATGAAAGTGACAGCATCTCAGGCATACCAGGACCACCCTTAGGTCCCACGAAACGAACAACGACTACATCGCCATCAACGATTTCATCTGTCAGAACGGCCTGAATAGCATCTTCTTCTGAGTCAAAGACCTTAGCTGGACCAACGTGACGACGCACTTTAACACCTGATACCTTGGCAACCGCACCGTCAGGGGCAAGGTTCCCGTTCAAGATGATAAGCGGACCGTCTGCACGTTTTGGATTTTCAAGTGGCATGATAACTTTTTGACCTGGTGTGAGGTCTGCAAAGTCAGCCAAGTTCTCAGCAACTGTCTTACCAGTACATGTGATGCGGTCTCCGTGAAGGAAGCCATTCGCCAAGAGATATTTCATAACCGCTGGCACACCACCGACTTCGTAGAGGTCTTGGAAGACATACTGACCAGAAGGTTTCAAGTCGGCCAAGTGAGGCACACGTTCTTGGATTGTATTGAAGTCTTCAAGTGACAAGTCAACATTGGCGGCATGGGCAATGGCAAGCAAGTGAAGAGTGGCATTTGTAGAACCACCGAGAGCCATAGTTACAGTGATGGCATCTTCAAAGGCTTCACGAGTCAAAATATCTGATGGTTTGAGACCAAGTTCCAGCATCTTAACAACAGCACGTCCTGCTGCTTCGATGTCTTCTTTCTTGTCAGCTGATTCAGCCGGGTGAGATGAAGATCCTGGCAAACTCATCCCTAGAACTTCGATAGCAGTCGCCATGGTATTAGCCGTGTACATCCCACCACAGCCACCAGGGCCAGGGCAGGCATTACATTCGAGACGCTTCACGTCCTCAGCTGTCATGTCACCGTGGTTCCATTTTCCGATTCCTTCAAAGACAGAAACCAAGTCAATGTCTTTGCCATCAAGATTTCCAGGTGCAATGGTTCCACCATAGGCAAAAATAGCTGGAATGTCCATGTTGGCAATGGCAATCATAGAACCAGGCATGTTCTTGTCACAGCCACCGATAGCAACGAAGGCATCCACGTTGTGACCACCCATAGCCGCCTCGATGGAGTCCGCAATGATATCACGAGATGTTAGAGAGAAACGCATACCAGGCGTTCCCATGGCAATCCCGTCCGCTACGGTAATGGTTCCAAACTGAACAGGCCAAGCACCTGCAGATTTGACACCTTCTTTAGCCAATTTCCCGAAATCATGCAAGTGAATGTTACATGGTGTATTTTCCGCCCAAGTCGAAATCACTCCCACAATCGGTGTTTCAAAGTCCTTATCTGTCATACCAGTCGCACGAAGCATAGCACGGTTTGGTGATTTTACCATACTGTCATAAATGCTACTGCGGTGACGTTTATCTAATTCAGTCATCTTATCCCTCCCGTTTCAGTTTTTACTATTATAGCACATTTTAAAGGCAATGAACAGAAGAAAATTCTTGAATTTTCAGAAAATTCCGATCAACAACTTCTAATTTTTTCATCTTTTTTTGTCAAGTAACTTTACTTTACAAAAAAAATGTGTTATTCTAATATGGTTGATGAAAATCACTAGATTGAATCGAATTTAAATACCTAAAGGAGAAATCAAAATGGCAGTACCTGCACGTCGCACTTCAAAAGCGAAGAAAAACAAACGTCGTACACACTACAAAGTAACAGCTCCATCTGTAAACTTTGACGAAACTACTGGAGATTACTCACGTTCTCACCGTGTATCACTTAAAGGATACTACAAAGGACGTAAAATCGCTAAAGCTGCTGCAGCTGAATAATAGAAGGGAGATACCATGCGCGTAAATATTACACTTGAACACAAAGAATCTGGTGAACGCTTGTACCTTACTTCTAAAAACAAACGTAACACTCCAGACCGTCTTCAATTGAAGAAATACTCACCAAAACTTCGCAAACACGTTGTGTTTACCGAAGTGAAATAATTGAGATAAAGAAAAGCCTTTGAAATCAGTATTTCAAAGGCTTTTTTCTTTTGATTTTAGCAAAATAACTGAATTTTAACTGAATATGACTGTTCATATCAAATAGGGAAATATTTTTGATATAATTATTTTGAAAATCATCAAGGAGCCAAGTATGAAGAAGACCATCAATATTAATTGGGGAGAAAAAATTTTTGAAGTCTCTAAAAAAATCAAAGAATTTAAAATAACTTCTTTTTATATGTTAAGTACAGACCTATATAAAATTGATAATAAAAAGTTAACACAAATTATTACCAATAAATTTGAAAAACATCCTGCCACGATAATGATTTTAAGAAGTACTAAAGATAACCAACTTTTTGCTAAAAAAAATAAATTTTGGAATATCCCCTCTGAAATACATCATTTGAAAGATGCGATTGATAAAAAGACAAATGACTATCTTGACTTATACTTTATCAAACTTGAGAGTGAAAAGCAAAAATTGTTAAATTACGCAGAGAGTAATCAATTTATTAAATTTGTGTTCACTCCTCTTATAGAATTTGGTAAAGAGAGCGAAATATACCTCTACTTTGTCACACTTACCGTATATCAAAATGGATCTATCGTAATTGATTTATTTGAGGATTTAAGAGACTCTTTTTATGATGTCGACTTTCAACACCCGTATACCAAAATGATAGCCAAACTCTTTCCTGATTTTAAAAAGCGAAACAAATCATACTCTTTGGACTCTTCTCAACAGTTAGATGATATTTTAAATTATATAAAAAAAGAATTATCTTCAATAAGCGGAGGCATTCAATTAAGCGAACGTTTTTTTACACTCCATTTCATTACTAATATGAAAGATATGAATAAATTAGAATTCTTTAAAAAAGACAAATTGTATACTTGGATGATTAACGCTCCATATACTTCACAAGCTCTATCCTCTATGAATAAATCAAAATATTACAGAACAGACTATTTTGATTTAGAATACATTAACTACATAAATAAAGGTTCTAATTATGTCATCTGGAATAACAATAATTCTAATAATTTTGAGTCCAATTTTCTACAACAAGCTAGTTTCTTTTTAGCTTCGGCTACTCCTTTTTTTCAATTAGTTTGCCTTGAAGAAACTATTATGGACGGACTTGAAAAATTCCATCTTTCAAATGAAAAACATCTTATTCAGTTTAATGAATGGGCTCACAATTATAAAAAATCATATGTTTTTATGTACAGACTGAATTTTATAGCCATTTTTGAACTTTTTAATCATCTTAAAAAACATTCTGATTTCATTCACGATGAATATGTGGAAAAAGTAAAGCAAGAGGAATATGACTTGATTAAGGAAAAATATCAATTTAATGAATTAAGAAATACTAAACTTATGGAAGCCATACTTTTTATTATTGCTTCCGTATCTGTTCTTCAAGTAATAAATATCTTTACTAATAACATTGAGATTTTATTGATAAGTTTAGTTAGCATTATTGTTATTTCTTTATTCATAATCATAGTAAGAATACTAAAATAATAATTAAAAGCCTATGAAATCAAAGTTTCAAAGGCTTTTTTCGTTTGATTTTAGCAAAACAACTGAGTCTCAACTGGTAAAGATAAATCAAGTAATTATTTCAGCCAAATCTACCATAGCTTGTTCAATCTTATCTTTTCCCTTTTGCATGACATGAAGTTAAATTTTTTCTATCTCTCTACTATCTTCTGAATGTCCCACAAATTCTCGGATAACATTTAGACTTACATTCTTATCAGCCATGACTGAAACAAAACTATGTCGGAACATATGGGGAACTATGTGAACAGGTCTACCAAAATCAACTAGGTCATCAATATCCTTATAGGATTTTCCACTTCTCTTATTATACTTAGCGGACTGACTAGTTCCACCTCTTAAGAACATTGAAATTTCTGTATGATACAATGGACTGCCCTGCTGGTTCTTCCCTTTTATATATACCCTAGTAAAAATATATCCCATATCATGATAAGTCGGATTAAATCTAGCTTGAAACTTATTTCTTTCAATATATTTCAATAAAATTTGTTCTACTTTTGGTGACATTGGAATAGTTCTAACGCTTTCTTTAGTTTTTAGAATTGCTCTATATCGTTCCTTATCATCACGCAAGCCTTCTTCTGCCATTTCTTTGTCAGTCTTATTATGGCTTGCCCTCTGCCAATGAATCTTAATGAGTTTATTCTTGAAATCTAAAACATCTTCATTCAAACCTAATGCTTCACTCGGTCTCATTCCTGTCAAGTAGATAATTCTGAGTACATCAGCAACTAGTTCATTATTATGTCGCTTAGTCCAGTTTTCAATAATCTTAAATACTTGATTAGCTTCTTCAACTTCAAGATATTTTTCAGCTATATCTTCTCTGAGTTTCGCCTGCTCCTCTGCACTTGTTAGTGTCTTACGCTTAACTCTCTTATTCAAAATAGGGTGTTGCGACGCTGTTAATTTCCCTTGTTCTACCGCCCAATCAAATATCATTTTAAGATAGATATGAATGTTCTTTGAAGTTCCCTCGCTTGCATTATTTATAATATCTTGCATTTTTTCCTGTTCCATACAGAACTGTTTAAGGCTCATATTTTCGTTGAAATATGGGGAAATATGTTGGTTATAAACACTAACTCTAGTCTTTAGAGTATTCTTGGCAGGCTTGACACGATTGACCCACCACTTAAAAGCTAAACCGTATAATTCGTTGTTTTCATCATACGGTCTAGCTATCTCTTTGAGGCATAAAGTTTTACTAGGCTCTAATTTCTTTGGTTTTTCTCCAGTCAAATCTAATACAGTTTCATCAATCATTTCATTTAGTATCTTTGAAACTTTTGTAATCAGCTGACTATTCTTTATATCAGAAATAAGTAACTTCTCGTGTCCCTTACTGTCCTTTCCTGTTGGTATTGCCTTAGTCGTATACCACCCTTTATTTTCTCCCCTTGTAACGAATAAAATCCCCTGCAAATCTACATTGCAGAGGATTTATTTTTATTCTTGTACTTCTTTCTGAGCAGCCTTTCCTTGGTCTAGAAGGGCTTGGACGATTTTTTCATCGCGGAGTTTAACAGAGTCATTGATCATTTCTGCAGACTTGACAATGGTTGTTTCTAGTTGAGCACGTTTCTGGCGTCCCAACTCAATAGCAGCAACGATACCTTGGTTTTGAGCGACTAGACTTTCAGCAAGTTTGGTAACCGATTCAACAGCTACTGTTGGACTTTGGGCAATTCGTTCCATCTGCGGAATCACTTCCTTGCTGGTTTCAGCTAGCATCTGAAGGGCAGCATTGTTGGCATTGACAATGGCATCTGCCACGACACCTGATTTCATCGATTGCTGCAAAATACCAAGTTGAGCAATCGAAAGCTTCATTGTTGGAATGGTATTGCGACGAAGCATGCCCAATTTTTGGCGCATGTCCGATGAAACTTTGACGAGATTACGCATCTGTGGAGTCGTCGTCCAAGCTACGTAAAGGCGGCTGACATACTCTGTATGTTGTTGTTCCAGTGTATTGACCACTTCAGCCATACGAGCTAATTCTTGGGACTTGGTTTGATATTCTACCGTACTTGTATCTAGTTGGTCAACTTGAGCCTTCAATTCTGCAGCACGATTCCCAGCTTCTGCCTGACTGGCTTCGATAAAGGAAATAACTCCCACTAGATTTTCAATGGATTTGGTATTGTCCTCAATCAGCATTTCAGCAGAAACAATATTTCGCGCCAGCACATCTTCTTGCTTGACCACAGCAGCAGCCATACCATCTAGCTTTTGCTCAACTGTTTTGGAGTCAAAATAAAATTCTTGCAGACTGTTCTGGCTCTTTTTAAACAATTTTTGCAAAAAGTTTGGCTTTTCTTCCAATTCTGCAATTTCAGCATTCTTGTATTTGGCTACAAAACCTTGGAGTTCACGGTTGGTATTTTTCAGCAGATCATCCACCTGGGGAATTTGCAGTTTCTTCTGCTCTGTCAAGATACGGTTAACGGTCCCATTGACACCTTCCACCGCTGATTGACCAAAGTCCAAGAGAGCATTTTGGTCTGTAACAAACTGATCCACCAACTGAGGTACGCGCACCTTAATCTGCTCTTGTTGCTCAGGACTTAGCTTTTCAAGAAAGGTGATCGTCTGGGCTGAGCCTGTATTGGTCTCGATGATTTCAGTTGTCTTGTCCACTTTGGCCACTGTATTATTGGCAATCTGATCAATATCAAAATTAAATTCTGTCATAGTTACTCCTTTATGTCTAATACTCAATGAAAATCAAAGAGCAAACTAGGAAGCTAGCCGTAGGTTGCTCAAAACACTGTTTTGAGGTTGCAGATAGAACTGACGAAGTCAGCTCAAAGCACTGCTTTGAGGTTGTAGATAAGACTGACGGAGTCAGTCACATATATAATCCAAGGCGAAGCTGACGTGGTTTGAAGAGATTTTCGAAGAGTATAACCTATTCTTTGCGATCTTTTCCTAAGATACGCAGGCTAATATCAAAATCGCGCATATCTGTTTCATTGAGCTCTCTCAAAACTTGGTCTAGCTCAAGGTCAAATTGTTCGATGGCTGCTTTAGCCTGTTTCAAGCGTTCTTCCGCTCGATTATAATTTTTTGGATTTGCCTTAATCTTTAGATAGCCCTCTAAAATCGTTTGGAATTTCTCCATTTTTAAACTATGGATGGCTGTCAGCTCTTCTTTGGCTCCAACATCCGATGACTCGATTTTATTTATAATTTCCTGATGGTCACGCGTAATATTTGCGAGTGTCTGAGCCAATTCTGGCGCCACCTCCTCAGGTTCCATATTCTCAATATCTATCTGACTGTCTCTTTCTAGACGCTCTAGCTGGACGTCTATGGTTGCCCTTACTGAGCGAACCTTTTTATCAATGCGAGTATAAACGGCTTCGTCAATATAGGATTTTAAACGATTGGCTTCCTGATGAATCTCTTTGAGCTCAATCAATACTTGGCTAGCTAGGCTTTTATAGGCTGCTGATCCTTTCTCAGACAAGGTCTCCTCTAACTGCTGGATATCTTTATCAGCCTGACGAATCCGTGCTTTTAAAAGCTCAATCTGATCTTCCAAAGAACGGTCCTTCAAGAGAGGATAACGCCAACGCTTATAGACTAGATAAGCCCCAAAACCTATCAAGCCACAAATTGCCAAAGGCAGAGCTACCTGAACCAAGAGACCCAGCAAAAACAAGCCACCCCAGAAATAAAGGCATCCTTTCAATAATACATTACCCGATTTCATAAACATTCCTTATCTTAAGTTTATAAATCTATTTTAGCACAAAAGCAAAAAATGAGGGTAGAAATGTCGCCTAAAACCACTGATTTCTTTACACCAGAGCTAGAAACATTCTCCCTGAGTAAAAATGATTCCTCAAATACCAACCAAACCATCAACTCAACCTTTTAAGACAAAGCAAAAAGCCCACTGTTGTAGGCTTCTCGCAATATAAAGTCTTATCTTAAAGCATTTTGTTGTAGAATTCAACGACAAGCGCTTCGTTGATTTCTGGGTTGATTTCGTCGCGTTCTGGCAAGCGAGTCAATGAACCTTCCAATTTTTCAGCGTCGAATGATACGAATGCTGGACGTCCAAGAGTAGCTTCAACAGCTTCAAGGATTGCTGGAACTTTCAATGATTTTTCACGAACTGAGATCACTTGACCTGGAGTTACGCGGTATGATGGGATATCAACGCGTTTTCCGTCAACAAGGATGTGACCGTGGTTTACGAATTGACGAGCTTGACGACGAGTAGTCGCAAGACCAAGACGGTAAACAACGTTATCCAAACGACGTTCCAAAAGAAGCATGAAGTTGAAACCTAGGATTCCGCCTTTGATTTTTGTAGCTTGTACGAACAAGTTACGGAATTGTTTTTCACCTACACCGTAAGTGAAACGAAGTTTTTGTTTTTCAGCCAATTGCAAACCGTATTCTGACAATTTAGAACGGTTGTTTGGTCCGTGTTGTCCTGGTACGTAGTTACGACGTGCCAATTCTTTACCTGTACCTGTAAGTGAAAGGCCAAGGCGACGAGCTTGTTTCCAAGATGGTCCTGTATAACGTGACATGTGTATGTCCTCCTGATATAAATAATATTTCGGTGGAAATAGTCACTTAGAAAGCCCTGATTCGTGCAGATGCCCTTCGCCTAAACAGCCAAGGTTACTTGTCATAAGACACCTGTTGACGAGCTTCATGCTTTCCTGCTGCTATTTCACACAAAGGCTATTGTACCATGAAAAGCTAGATTTGTAAAGGGATTTTACGGCTTTATTTCAAATTGAGGCTGAATGTAAACTTGCTTCCTAAGCCATATTGACTTTCTGCTGTGATTTCGCCACCAAGCTGATGGGCTAGTTCGCGTGCAATCGCAAGTCCTAATCCATGTCCACCCGTCTTCATATTTCGCGAAGTTTCTACACGATAAAGTCGTTTAAAAATCTTTTCCAAATCTTCAGGAAGGATCCCCTGTCCCTCGTCTTTCACACTGATTGTCAGTTCTTTTTCTGTTAATTGGGCAAGAACCTCGATTCTGGTTCCTGGTTCTGAATATTTAAAGGCATTGTTTAACAAATTGACCAGAATGCGAGAAAGTTTGTCAGAATGGCTCTTGATTTTCGCTGACTCAGGTGATACTTGAATGTAAACATCCCGCTCCTCTTGTTCAATCTGGAGTTGAAATTCACTCATTGACTCAATCAACAGCTGATCTAAAAAGACCTCTTCGACTTCTTCATCAGCAGTATCTTGAGGTTGTGTATTGAGAGTCAAAACATCCAATTCCTCCACTAGCTTGTTTAGACGCTCAGTTTGCCGACCAATCGTGGTTAAATAGTGGAGTCGCTCCTCTTCCTTAATCACTCCATCTAGAATTCCCTCCACCGTAACCTGAATGGAGGTAATGGGAGTTTTAATATCGTGAGAGAGCTGCGCAATCATCATTCTCTTTTCTTGCTCGCTCTCATCAAGTGATTGAAAGGTAGCTTGCAAATTGTGGGACATGTCATTAAAAGCCTGGCCCAGCTCTTGAAATTCTAATGGGCCTTTGGTTTCAATTTCTGTGCTGAAATCCTTGCTTGCTATATCCTGAGCTTGTTTTTTCAAATGTTTCAGAGAAGAGAAAACAGGCGACAAAAGAAAGATGCTCACTGCAGCGCCAATGAAACTAGCAATCAAGGTCATTCCAACTAGAAAGTAAACTTCACTTTTCTCAATCAACATTCGTTGGACTGCCCAGAAAACGACCAAAATCGTTAGTAGAGTCGACACTAGATACCCCACTAAAATATAGTTTTTTAATTTCATTTTCTACCTCTTGGTTTTTCCATCTTATAGCCCAAACCCCAGACAGTTTTGATAGCAGGAGCATTGGAATTTGTATACTTGGTCAACTCTTGCCTCAAAGCATGGATATGAACATTGAGTGTATTGGTATCATCCACATAGTCCTCTTGCCATACCTTCTCGTAAAGTTCCGTCTTTGAAAAGACTCTCTCGGGATTGCTGGCTAATATCCATAGAAGTTCAAAGGATTTTACTGTCAATTCCAAAGGTTGCTCCCCAATGCGAACCTCATGAGTCACATGGTTGATCACTAAGTCACCAAACTCGATCTGTTCTGTCTCTCCTCCACGGCTAAGGCGACGCAAGATATTATTCACTCTTAAAACCAATTCGCGTGGGCTAAAGGGTTTGACTATAAAATCATCTGCCCCCAAACTTAATCCATAAATTTTATCCTGTTCGCTTGTCTTAGCAGTTGTAAAGAGGAAGGGTTGATCCGGAGCGATATACTGAACTTCACTGATAAAATCATACCCATCCATATTGGGCATCATGATATCTGTGATAATGAGGTCGATAGATTTTTTTCTGAAAAGCTCTAAGCCCTCCTTACCATCATGGGCGACCAAAACATCGTAACCTGCCTGTATAAGATAGCGGTGTTGAATATCTAGAATATCTATCTCATCATCAACCAGCAAAATTGTCTTTTTCATCTGACACTCCTTCGATAAAAACAGTGTTATACTTGCTTTAGTATAACACTATTTTCCCTAATGTTTAAGTGATTTGAATCTTAATCTTCTCGTTTGCTTGTCAAACCCAAAAGTCCAACAAGACCTGCCAAGGCTAGACCAAAGATACCAAGGCCAGCTGTAGCTGTTTTAGCTTCCCCAGTATTTGGTAGCATCGCTTTATCATCTTTTTTCATCATATTAGCCATTGGGCTAGAAGCTGGTTGATCGACCTTCATATCTGACATATGGTGATTTGTACCCATCATACCCTCAGTCGTACCTGTAGAGCCTGTTTCAGAAGGCTTCGTATTCATCTGACCTTGTTGAGATGGTATTGTCGCCATTTCTTTTCCACGAAGCTGAATCGTTACTTGACGAGTAGCAATCAGATTGGTCAAATCAGGTTTGCCATCTTTAGAACCATAGACTTTAACAGTAGCTAGGTATGTATGTGTTCCGTTAGCTCGAAGTTGATCCAGCAAGGCCTGACCATCTTTGCCAACCGTATTGCCATTCAAATCCACTTCGTAGAAATATTGACCTTTAGCCAAGCCTTCAAGTGGCAATAGAGCTGGATTTTTAGCTGTTCCGTTGTCTGACCATGGAGCTTTGTCTGAAGCTTTTAACAAGAGGCGAGTCAACATACCATCTCCACCAAAAGCTTCGTATGGAATGACTTGGTTGACACCGGCCAAGAAAGGACCAGGAACCTTAGCCTTATCAAGGTAGCTAGCTGGAACATCAATCATGTCTTTGACATTGTTAACAACAGACTCTTTAACCTGATTTGGTGTGGTCAAGCCATTCAAATTAACAGTCAAATCTTTAGTCGCTACCAGATTAGTTAAGTCAGGCTTGCCGTCTTTTGCACCGTACACCTTGATGGTAGCTTTATAACTTTGAGTGCCGTTTTGTTTTAAGAGGTCAAGCAGCTCTTTATCTGATTTACCTTGAGTCCCTGCTAAATCCACTTCGTAGAAGTAAAGGCCTTTGCCCAATTTCTCTACTGGTGGGAGAGCTGGATTTTTAGCTGAACCATTGTCTGACCATGGAGCCTTATCAGATGCTTTCAAGATAAGGCGAGTCAACATGCCATCTCCAGCGAAGAATTCATATGGAATGACTTGATTGACACCAGCTGTAAATGGACCTGGGAAATTAGCTTTGTCAAGATAGCTAGCTGGGACATCTACTGTGTCTTTGGTGTTATCAGCCACACCTTTTTGCACTTCAGCTGGGGTGGTCAAACCATTCAAGTTGACATCCAAATTTTTAGTCGCTACCAGATTAGTTAAGTCAGGCTTGCCGTCTTTCGCACCGTACACCTTGATAGTAGCTTTAT
>CAUVMH010000031.1:0-17893 GCA_963552835.1 uncultured Streptococcus sp.
TTTTTATGCAGAAGATGGCGGTTTGTTGATGGGATATGAAATCAACTAAGATCATTAGCAACAAGAGATGCCAAGCATCTCTTGTTTTTTGTGGTACAATAGATTTATGAAACATTTTGATACTATTGTCATTGGTGGAGGGCCTGCTGGTATGATGGCTACCATTTCCAGTAGCTTTTATGGTCAGAAAACCCTTCTCATCGAAAAAAATCGAAAACTTGGCAAAAAATTGGCTGGTACTGGTGGGGGCCGTTGCAATGTAACTAACAACGGAACTCTAGATGATCTACTAGCTGGCATCCCTGGAAATGGCCGCTTTCTATACAGTGTCTTTTCCCAGTTTGATAACCATGATATCATCAACTTTTTCACGGAAAACGGTGTCAAACTAAAGGTTGAGGATCATGGTCGTGTCTTTCCAGCCAGCGACAAATCGCGAACCATAATCGAGACTTTAGAAAAGAAAATCACTGAACTTGGTGGGCAAATTGCTACTCAAACAGAAATTGTTTCGGTTAAAAAGATAGACGACCAGTTTGTCCTTAAGTCCGCAAACCAAACCTTCACTTGTGATAAACTGATTGTCACAACGGGTGGTAAATCCTATCCTTCGACTGGTTCGACTGGTTTTGGTCACGAGATTGCCCGCCATTTTAAGCACACCATTACCGATCTTGAAGCCGCTGAGAGTCCTTTGTTGACTGATTTTCCGCATAAGGCCTTGCAGGGAATTTCACTAGACGATGTGACCTTAAGCTACGGCAAGCATGTCATCACCCACGATCTGCTCTTTACCCACTTTGGTTTATCAGGCCCTGCTGCCCTACGCATGTCCAGCTTTGTCAAGGGCGGAGAGATTCTCTCACTGGATGTCTTGCCTCAACTTTCTGAGAGTGATTTGTTGGAATTTCTGGAGAATCATCGAGAAAAATCCTTGAGAAATGCTTTGAAAACCTTGTTACCAGAACGTTTAGCTGAATTTTTTGTACAAGGATATCCTGAAAAAGTTAAACAGCTAACTGAAAAAGAACGCGAACAACTTCTCCAGTCCATCAAAGCCCTCAAAATTCCTGTGACTGGCAAAATGTCATTGGCTAAGTCCTTTGTCACCAAAGGAGGCGTCAGTCTTAAGGAAATCAATCCTAAAACCCTTGAAAGTAAGCTGGTACCTGGCCTTCACTTTGCTGGCGAGGTACTGGATATCAATGCCCATACAGGCGGCTTTAACATTACTTCTGCCCTCTGTACTGGCTGGGTGGCAGGAAGTCTGCATTATGATTAAATATTAAAGGATGGGAAAAATGAACAGAAGAGAGTCAGTCGAATTTGTCAACATGTGCATGATTAAAAACGGTGATAGGGTTCTGGTCCAAGACCGAGTGAGCCCTGACTGGCCTGGCATTACTTTTCCTGGTGGTCATGTTGAACGTGGCGAATCCTTTGTCGATGCTGTCATTCGTGAATTGAAAGAAGAAACTGGTCTGACCATTTCCAAACCCCAACTCTGTGGTATCAAAAACTGGTACGATGACAAGGATTATCGTTATGTCGTCCTTTTTTACAAGACCGAACACTTTACTGGTGAGCCCCAATCTTCAGACGAAGGGAAAGTTTGGTGGGAGGATTTTGAAAATCTATCTCATCTTAAACTAGCTACTGAGGATATGTCTGATATGCTTCGTGTTTTTTTAGAAGAGAATCTCAGTGAATTTTTTTACTACAAAGACGGTGACGACTGGCTTTATGATTTGAAGTAAAAAATAGGCTAGGAAATTCCTAGCCTATTTATTCTGCATTTGTCTGAACGTAAGCAGCAATGACATCTGATGTGTACTGGGCTGTTCCAGGTCCAAATTTGTCAATGTTTTCCTTAAACTCTGGGTTGTAGACGTAGCCTTTACCGATATGACCGAATACCTCAATAGAGCAGTCAAATCCATAAGTACGAAGGGCTTGCAAGAGTTTGGCTGCTTCTTCTTGGTTTTCGGCCGCTGTTGCAGCTAGTCCATTTTTAAGGTTTTGAGCTAAAGCTTGAAAAACTTGGTTAAAAGCGGCAGTAGCCTCATCTTCTCTACCATTTTGGCGTTCAAGCGCTTGGTCCATGACTTCCTGACCATATTTCTCTACCGCCTCTTGGTGGTATTTTTGATTGTCTTGATAGCTAAATCCAGTGAATTTTTCCTCAATCGTCATTTTTCTTTCTCCTTTTTGTTCTTGAATGGTTTTTTGCAAGGTGGAAATCAAGGTATCCAGATGTTGCCTTTCTTGGGTCAAATAGTCCAACTGTCTGGTCAAATGGGGCAATAAATCTGTCCTTTCTTCCTTTAACAGCTCTGCTATTTTTTCTAAAAAAAAACCTAGATATTTGTAGTACAGAATGACCTGAAGTCGTTCCAAATCCTCTTGATTGTAGGTTCGATAGCCATTTTCCGACTTTAAGGGAACCAAGAGCCCTATCTTATCGTAGTGGTGCAGGGTCTTGACAGAGACACCTGAAAGCTGCGCAGCTTCTTTTATATGGTACATGATTTCCTCCTTACAAGAAATAGTATAACCCCTCCCCTTAGGTCAGAGTCAAGCGTTTTTGCGAAAAATTTTTAACTTTTTGAGAAAGGTGTGAAAACTTGAAAATGGTTTTCTTGACAGACATTAGAAAACATGATAGGATAGTCAAGTCTATCAATCAAACAGAAGGCTCATAAAGAGCCATTGAGAGAGGGCTATTTGACAACTCAAGTAGCCTTTTCTTATTTTAAAAAACGAGATTGGAGTTTCAACTATGTCAGAAAAATCGCAATGGGGCTCGAAACTTGGCTTTATCCTAGCATCTGCTGGTTCAGCCATCGGACTTGGAGCCGTTTGGAAATTTCCCTACATGACTGCTGCTAATGGTGGGGGAGGCTTTTTACTAGTCTTTCTTATTTCTACCATTTTAATCGGTTTCCCACTCCTGCTTGCTGAATTTGCCCTTGGCCGTAGTGCTGGCGTTTCCGCTATCAAAACCTTTGGAAAACTAGGCAAGAATAACAAGTACAACTTTATCGGTTGGATTGGTGCCTTTGCCCTCTTTATCCTCCTATCCTTTTACAGTGTTATCGGAGGATGGATTTTAGTCTATCTAGGTATTGAGTTTGGGAAATTGTTCCAGCTTGCTGGGACGAGTGATTATGCTCAGTTGTTTACTTCAATCATTTCAAATCCAGCCATTGCCCTAGGAGCTCAAGCAGCCTTTATCTTGTTGAATATCTTTATTGTATCACGTGGGGTTCAAAAAGGGATTGAAAGAGCTTCGAAAGTCATGATGCCCCTGCTCTTTATCATCTTTGTCGTGATCATTGGGCGATCTCTCAGCTTGCCAAATGCCATGGAAGGCGTTCTCTACTTCCTCAAACCAGACTTTTCAAAACTGACCAGTGCTGGGCTCCTCTATGCTCTGGGACAATCTTTCTTTGCTCTCTCACTAGGGGTTACAGCCATGCTGACCTATGCTTCTTACTTGGACAAAAAAACTAATCTGGTCCAATCAGGGATTTCCATTGTAGCCATGAACATCTCGGTATCCATCATGGCAGGTCTAGCCATTTTCCCAGCCATGTCAGCCTTCAATATTCAGTCTGAAGGGGGACCAAGCCTGCTCTTTATCGTCTTGCCTCAACTCTTTGACAAGATGCCTTTGGGAACCATTTTCTATATCCTCTTCCTCTTGCTCTTTCTCTTTGCGACGGTTACTTCCTCTGTCGTGATGCTAGAAATCAATGTGGGCAATATCACCAACCAGGACAACAGCAAGCGTGCTAAGTGGAGTGCCATTTTAGGAATCTTGACCTTTGTTTTTGGCATTCCTTCAGCCCTATCCTATGGAGTTATGGCGGATGTTCACATCTTTGGTAAGACTTTCTTTGATGCCATGGATTTCTTGGTTTCCAATCTCCTCATGCCATTTGGAGCCCTCTGCTTGTCACTTTTTACAGGCTACATCTTTAAAAAGGCTCTTGCTATGGAGGAACTCCATCTTGATGAAAGAGTATGGAAACAGGGACTTTTCCAAGTCTGGCTCTTCCTTCTTCGTTTCGTCATTCCAATTATCATCATTGTGGTCTTTATCGCCCAATTTATGTAATCAAAAAGGACTTGAGTAGTGATACTCTTCGAAAATCAAATTCAAACCACGTCAACGTCGCCTTGCCGTACTCAAGTACAGCCTGCGGCTAGTTTCCTAGTTTGCTCTTTGATTTTCATTGAGTATGAACTCAGGCCCTTTCTTTTTTTATGGATGGCTCACAATCAATTCCAAACCTTGCCCTTCCAAGATCCAAGCTTCAACATCACTTGGTAGGATAAAGTGGCTACCTTTTTGGATCGGATAGTTTTTTCCGTCAACAGTGAGGTGACCCTGACCAGCCAAGACACTCAACAAGCTGTAGTCAGCTGTCTTTTCGAAGTCAACTTTTCCAGTAATTTCCCACTTGTAAACTGCGAAGAAATCATTGGATACAAGGAGAGTGGAACGTAAATCATCAGCTTTGATAGTTACAGGACGGCTATTTGCGGGTTCACCAATGTTCAAGACATCGATGGATTTTTCAAGGTGAAGTTCACGCAAGTTGCCATTGTCATCCTTGCGGTCAAAGTCATAGACACGATAGGTTGTATCACTAGACTGCTGGGTTTCAAGGATTAAGATACCTGCCCCGATAGCGTGCATGGTTCCACTTGGTACATAGAAGAAATCTCCAGCCTTAACAGGGACTTTTGTTAATAGACCATCCCAGTCTTTAGCTTCGATTTGCTGACGGAGTTCTTCTTTTGACTTGGCATTGTGGCCATAGATAATCTCTGATCCTTCATCTGCAGCGATGATATACCAGCATTCTGTTTTTCCGAGTTCGCCTTCATGCTCGAGCCCGTAAGCATCATCTGGGTGAACTTGGACACTGAGCCAGTCGTTGGCATCGAGAATTTTAGTTAAGAGAGGAAATACAGGTTCTGGACGGTTGCCAAACAACTCACGATGTTCCACATACAAAGTAGCGAGGTCTGTTCCCTCGTAGCGACCATTAGCTACCTTAGAAACTCCATTTGGGTGAGCTGAGATAGCCCAGTATTCTCCGATTTTTTCACTTGGAATGTCGTAACCAAACTCATCACGTAGCTTGGTTCCACCCCAGATTTTTTCTTGCATAACTGATTGTAAAAATAATGGTTCTGACATGTCGATCTCCTGTCTGATTTTTCTCCCCTCATTATAGCAAAAAAAGAGTTCGAATTGAACTCTTTTTCCTATCTTATAAAGTAGGGAGAAGATTTTATAAAAATAGTAACGAAACAATCTTTTACTTGATGGAGGAAACCCTAAAGCAGCACTCAGAAAGCAAGCAGTCAACGGCTGTTTTCCTCAACTCTCATTAGACTTTCTTTACTTGAGAATCTATTTGTATGTACAAAAAAAGACTGAAACCAGTCTTCCTTTTAAATCAATGCCGTAATAGCCGTTACTAGACCAAAAACGATACCCGGTGCATTGGCAGCTGCAAGTGGAATATCTCTTTCCTTTTTGAAAAGACCGTAGTAAACCCAGAGACTACAGTTGATGGCTGCAACCAAGGGCTGGATAAAGTTCCCTTTTTGACCAGCCAGGTTGTTCATAATTTGTGGGAAGTAAGACACGTACATCATAACAGACATGAAGGTCGCTACCCAACCCAAAACTTTCATTTGTTTTTCAGACATTTTCAAAACCTCTTTCATTTTTTTATGAATCATATTTTATAATCTTTTTTCAAAACAATCAAGACTTTGAAGCTTTTGTTATGAAGATGTAAACTATCACAATCTTGTGATAAGAAAAAGACCGGATTGCTCCGATCTTTCAATAGTTCATACTCTCACATTCTGTTTTAAGAATGATTAAGGTTAACGTCAAATGACTACGCGTCCTATTTCATTCGATAAAAATCAATCACTAAACCAGCAGGTCCTCTAACTAATAAGGACTCTGTTCCCCAATCCGTTTCAGAAGGACCGTATAAAATCTCAGTACCAAGCTCTTTCAATCGTTGGTAGTTCTGCTCTACATCCTCAACCTCGATGTGAAGAATGATTCCTGACTGAAAATTGTTCAAAGGAATCAAATGATTCTCTGACAACATAAGACAGTGACTGCCAATCGTAAACTGAGCAAAACTGTCATCAACATAATCGGACTTTTTATCCAAAATACGCTCCAAGTCAGTACAGACTTGGGAAACATTTGAAACAATAATATCCAATTGATTTAAATTCATTTACTATCCTCCACAAAAAGACCGGATTGCTCCGATCTTTTCAAGTTCTGCTCTAAGAAAATCAAAGAATAAACAAGGAATCGAACCGCAGGCAGTACTGGGGTACGGCAAGGTGAAGATGACACAGTTTACATTTGATTTTCGACGAGAAGAATTATTTGATTGCGCGTGATTGCAAACCTTCTTCTTCCAAGAAGAGGCGGAATGGTACGAGTTCTTCTGCTTCATATTTTTCCTTGAAGGCTTTGATTGCTTCTTCTGAGTGAAGTTTTGGATCCAATTCAAGTACTTCTACTGGAAGTGGACGGTGTTGAGTGATGCGAGCATCGATCACAACAGTTTTACCTTCTTTGTTCAATTTAACAGCTTCTGCAACAACTGCATCGATGTCTTCGATACGGTCAACTGTAAATCCTACAGCACCTTGCGCTTCAGCGATTTTCGCATAGTCAGCATTAGGGAAGTCACAACCAAACAAGTGTTTGTTTGTGTCTTCGTATTTGTCCTTGATGAAGGCATATTTACCATTTGAGAAGACAACGTTGATAACTGGAAGGTCGTATTGAACGTTTGTGATCACGTCTGGGTAGCACATGTTGAATGCACCGTCACCCATGATGTTCCATACTTGGCGATCTGGATTGTCTTTCTTAGCAGCGATACCACCAGGAAGGGCAATACCCATTGTCGCAAAGAGTGGAGATGTACGCCACATGTTCTTAGGTGTCATGTGAAGGTGACGAGTAGATGTTTGAGTAGTGTCACCTACGTCGATTGAGTAGATAGCGTCTTGATCAGCATGTTTGTTGATTGCATTGTAAACTTGGTACAATTGCAATTCACCCTCAGTTTTACCTTCGAGTTTGTTCATGTAATCACGCCAGTTTTGGTTGTTCTTAACGTTTGCACGCCACCATGGAGTAGATTCTACTGGGTTTACTTTGTCAAGGATTGCTTTCGCTGCTTGACCTGCATCACCAAGGATAGAAGCATCAAGGGCATGACGTTTACCAAGTTTGTAAGGGTCGATATCGACTTGGATGAATTTTTCAGTGTTCTTGAAGGCTTCGTAAACTTCAGCAAATGGGAAGTTTGAACCAAGGAAAAGAACTGTGTCTGCTTCAAAGACCACTTCGTTGGCTGGTTTCCAACCAACACGGTAAGCAGAACCTGTCAAACCTTCATAGTTCCATTCAAAAGCTTCAAAGTTTTTACCAGTTGTGATGATTGGTGCTTTGATTTTACGTGACAATTCAGTAATCACTTCACCAGCTTTAACACCACCGTAACCAGCGTAGATAACTGGGCGTTCAGCATTGTTCAAGATTTCAACAGCTTTGTCGATTTCAACTTCGTTCAAGGCAGGAGCGATGAATGAACGCTCGTATGAACCTGAACCGTAGTATGAGTTTTCGTCGATTTCTTGGAAACCGAAGTTTACTGGGATTTCAACAACAGCTGGACCTTTTTTAGAAACTGCAGCACGGCAAGCTTCGTCGATTACTTTTGGCAATTGCTCAGCGTAAGCTACACGTTTGTTGTAAACAGCGATACCGTTGTACATTGGGTTTTGGTTCAATTCTTGGAAGGCATCCATGTTGAGTTCGTTAACTGGACGTGATCCAAGGATAGCAAGGAATGGAGTGTTATCCATAGCTGCATCGTAAACACCGTTAATCAAGTGAGTCGCACCTGGACCACCTGAACCAACTGCAACCCCGATTGAGCCGCCGAATTTAGCTTGCATCACCGCTGCAAGAGCACCTGTTTCTTCGTGGCGAACTTGCAAGAAGCGGATATCTTTGTCTTCAGCCAAAGCGTCCATGAGTGAGCTGAGTGTTCCTGATGGGATACCGTAGATTGTGTCTACGCCCCATGTTTTCAATACGTTGAGCATTGCTGCAGATGCAGTAATTTTCCCTTGAGTCATAATGATAACTCTCCTTCAAATATTTTTAAAACTTGATTCATCCGTTTTCATATACTAATTGGAAACGTTTCAGCAAATTTTTACTCTACTACTTTACCACATTTGTTTTGGGTCTCCTAAGAATGTGCTCAGAAGTTTTTATTCTCTATTACAGTACAGTTTGAAAACGTTTTTAATATCTGTTTTATAATAATACTCAATGAAAATCAAAGAGCAAACTAGGAAGCTAGCCGCAGGTTGCTCAAAACACTATTTTGAGGTTGTAGATAAAGCTGACGTGGTTTGAATTTTATTTTCGAAGACTATAAAAAGCGAGCAAGCTCGCTTTTAGTCTATTTTACTAAAGTTTAGCATGAGTGAACTGGTTAAAACAGATACAGAACTAAAGGCCATGGCTAGACCAGCCAGTTCTGGATTGAGAACGAGACCAATTCCTGAAAAGACTCCTGCTGCAATCGGAATGCCGATAACATTGTAGATAAAGGCCCAGAAGAGGTTGAGAAGAATTCGATTGAAGGTTTTCTTGCTCATATCAAAGGCATGGACGACTCCTATCAGATCGTTGCGCGTAAGAACAATCCCTGCCGACTCAATAGCAATATCGGTTCCTGCACCCATGGCAATCCCCACATCCGCCACACTGAGGGCTGGCGCATCATTGATGCCATCTCCGATAAAGGCTACTTTACCAGCCTGTTGAAGTTGATGGATTTCATGAGCTTTTTCTTCTGGCAAAACACCAGCAATGACCTCTTCAATGCCGATCTGATCTGCAATGGCACGCGCGACACCTGCATTATCTCCTGTCAGCATAACTGTTCGGAGACCACGTTTTTTCAGCTGACTGATGGCGAGCTTGGCATTTTCCTTGGGAATATCTTGCAAGGCAAGCAAGCCTTTGATTTCATTGTCAACGGCCAAGTACACAACTGTCTTAGCTTCTTTTTCCAGTTCTTCTAGTTTTTCCTGATAAGCGGTCGAAATATCCATCCCACCTAGCATTTTAGCATTTCCAAGCAAGACTTGTTTCCCATTGATTTGCCCTGAAACACCTTTTCCATGCAAGGCTTGGAAATTTTCTACAGGTTGAAGCTCAAGTCCTGCTTCAGTCGCTCGCTTGACAATAGCTTGAGCCAATGGGTGTTGAGAGGCTTCTTCTAAAGAGGCAGCTAAGCCAAGTACTTCTGTCTCGTCGCCAATGACATCAGTGACCACTGGTTTTCCTTCTGTCAAAGTCCCTGTCTTATCAAAGACGAGAGTTTGGACTTTCTGGATTTCCTGTAAGACGGTTCCATTCTTGAGGAGAACTCCCATCTTGGCACTCCGTCCTGTCCCTACCATGAGAGCTGTTGGTGTTGCAAGACCAAGGGCACAAGGGCAAGCGATAATCAACACTGCCACCCCATAAAGTAGAGAGGTTACAAAGCTAGCCTCAAGCAAGACAAACCAAATCCAAAAAGTTAAAATCGCTAAAATGACAACTGCTGGGACAAAAATCCCTGAAATCTTATCCGTCAAATCCTGAATTGGTGCTCGGCTGTTCTGAGCTTTCTTCACAAAGTCCACAATCTGTGCCAAGACAGTCTCTGAACCAACCTTTTCCGCCCTAAAAATAAGAGTGCCACTGTTATTGATAGTGGATCCAATCACAGTATCTCCAACTGTTTTGTCCACTGGCAGGCTCTCACCTGTCACCATGGATTCGTCAATACTGGAGACGCCTTCGATAACAACACCATCAACCGCAATCTTTTCACCGGGACGTACTCGAATCAGGTCACCTACCTTGACTTGCTCCAAGGGAACTTGAACATAGCGATCCTCACGCAAAACTTCTGCTGTTTTAGCTTGCAAATCAAGTAATTTCTCCACAGCTTGGGAAGTGTTTTTTCGCATTTTCTCCTCAAAAACTGCCCCCAAAAGAACGAAGAAGAGGATAAATCCAGCACTTTCAAAGTAAACAGGGAGACCAGCAAAGAGGGCAACTAGACTATAGAGATAGGCCACTAGGGTTCCCAGCGCAACCAAGGTATCCATGTTGGCATTGTGCTTTTTAAAGCTAGCCCAAGCGCTCTGGATATAAGGACCACCGGCCACTAGCATAATAGGCGTTGTGGCTAAAAAGGTGCCCCAATGCATGACTGGATGACTAATAGTCCCTGTCAACATCCCAAGCATGAGGAAAACAAGAGGCAGAGTAAAGATACTGGTAATCCAAAAACGTTGCAAAAGTGACAAAGATTTTCGAGTCTTCTCAACGACTGTATAACTTCCCTTTTGCATCTTCATACCACATGAGAATTCATGCTCACCCAGCTCTTGAGGAGTAAAACGAATTGTCTTCTCTTCATCCACACCGATTGGTTCTAGAATTCCTTCTTCTTCAAAAAGGATTTCCTTGTAACAGTTTGAAGGGGTTGCACGATGAAAAGTTATCTCAGCCGGAATCCCTTTTTGAAGCTGAATATGAGCTGGATGATAGCCTTTTTCAGCTCGGATACGGATTTTTTGAATGCCATTTTCTAGGCTTGCTTTCACAATTTCTGTCATAGTCTCCTCCTACTCTACAATCATCTTGCCGTGCATCATGTTCATACCACATGCAAAGCCAAACTCTCCAGTCTGCTCAGGTGTGATTTCCACTACATACTCTTCACCCATAGGAAGATCCGCATGCACACCAAAATCTGGAAAGACGATCTGATCTAGACAGGGTGAAGGGTCCTTGCGGTCAAAGACAATGCGGGCTGGCACTGATTTTTTAAGAATAATCAACTCAGGCGTATAGCCCCCCATGACTTCCACTCGGATCTCTTGGTAACCCTTTTTTTGCTGGGCCTTTTGTCCAGATTTTTCAGGCTTTTTGAAAAACCAAAACAAGATAAACGCGATAAGGGCAATACAAATAATGGTTACAATACTATTTAACATGACGTCTCCTTTACATACAATTACATCTTACTTCTGTTACAGCGCTTGATTTCTTCTTAGAAATCACAGCTTCTAAGTCTTCCAAGTCAGCCAAAGTGAAATCACATTCCACAATCAAATCAGCCAACAAGTTCTTAATCCTACGAGAACAAACCTTGTCTTTGATATCTTGGACAAGCAAGTCTCGACTTTGATCCAGAGTTAAAAGGGCTGAATAGACAAAGAACTTGCCTTCTTTTTTCCTTGTCAGACACTCTTTCTCAACTAAACGAGCCAAAAGAGTTTGAATGGTCGACTTGGACCAGTCGAACCGCTCCGCTAAAACCCTGATCAAATCGCTACTGGTCTGTTCCCCTTGCATCCAAATAATCTTCATGACCTGCCATTCTGCATCTGAAATCTGCATAATCACACCTCCTAAATCTACATTTGTCGATCACAGTTATTAGTATACTCCGAAAATCTACATTTGTCAACTATAATTTTTATTATTTTTTCGAAAAATAGAATTTTAAGCATTTGATAAAGGATTTTCAGTCAAATTTCACTATATAAACTATAAAAATATGCTATACTGTAGAAAAAAGAAAACAACCACTAGGGGTGCGTAAAGCTGAGATTAACGACTGTTAGATCCCTTTGACTCAATCTAGGTAATGCTAGCTGATGGAAGTGGAAATGATAATGAGGACTAGCTGCTCTTCTATTACTTTCCTCAAACAGACTAGCTTTTTCTTGAGAATACAAACTTCAGTTGGTTGGGAGGTTTTAGATGACTTATTTACCCGTTGCTCTAACCATTGCAGGAACTGACCCTAGTGGCGGTGCTGGCATTATGGCTGACTTAAAGTCGTTCCAAGCTAGAAATGTCTATGGAATGGCCGTTGTGACCAGTCTTGTCGCTCAAAATACCAGAGGCGTTCAATTAATCGAGCACGTCTCCAACCAAATGCTGGAAACTCAATTGGAGAGTGTCTTTTCGGATATCAAGCCTCAGGCTGTAAAAACAGGGATGTTGGCAACTACTGAGATCATGGAAATCATCCAACCCTATCTTAAAAAGCTGGACTGCCCCTACGTTCTTGACCCTGTTATGGTCGCAACAAGCGGTGATACCCTGATTGATACCAGTGCGAGAAGCTACCTAAAAACAAATCTGCTTCCCCTTGCAACCATTATCACTCCCAATCTTCCTGAAGCCGAAGAGATTGTTGGTTTTTCGATTCATGATCCAGAAGACATGCAGCGTGCCGGTCGCCTGATTATAAAAGAATTTGGTCCTCAGTCCGTTGTTATCAAAGGTGGCCATCTTGAAGGTGGTGCCAAGGATTTCCTCTTTACCAAGGATCAACAATTTGTCTGGGAAAGTCCACGAATTCAAACCTGTCACACCCATGGTACTGGATGTACCTTTGCTGCTGTGATTACGGCTGAACTAGCCAAGGGCAGAAGTCTTTACCAGGCAGTTGATAAGGCCAAGGCCTTTATCACAAAAGCCATCCAAGACGCTCCTCAACTCGGTCATGGTTCTGGACCAGTCAACCATACAACTTTTAAAGATTAAGAAAAAACTCTCTAGTTCCCGCAATAAGGAAATTAGAGAGTTTTTGATTAGGAAACAATGTCATCCAGCTTTGTTAAAAAGGCATGCGTTTTTGCTTCAATATCTTCTGCCTGCATCAGATCACGTACGACAGCTACTCCAGCTATACCCGTGCCGATAAGTTGGTCAATATTCTCTGACGTCAGGCCTCCGATAGCAACTACTGGAATGGCGACCGTTTGGCAAATTGTTTTCAAGGTTGAAATCAGGGTAATGGGTGCATTTTCTTTGGTCGTAGTCGGGAAAATGGCTCCTGTTCCCAAGTAATCCGCACCCGATGTTTCTGCTTCGAGAGCTCTTTTAACCGTTTTAGCAGTGACACCGAGGATTTTTTCGGGACCCAAGACTTTGCGGGCAACCGAAACTGGTAGTTCATCGTCGCCGATATGCAGACCTGCTGCATCGACTGCAAGACAGACATCCAACCGATCATCGATGATCAAGGGCACCTGGTAGGCATCTGTTATTTCCTTGACTTGTTTTGCCAGTTGATAGTATTGATTGGTGGTGAGATTTTTTTCTCGTAGTTGGATAATAGTAACACCTGAACGGCAGGCCGTCTCGACTTTTTCAAGAAAGTTTTCCAAGGAATCTTGGTAGCGATTGGTTACTAGATACAGTTTAAGTACCTTTCTATTCATAAAAGTCTCCTTTGATGGCTTCTAGCCAATTTTCGTCTCTTTTTAGGAGAGAGAGTTGATTGAGAACTTGGTAACGAAAATCTTCCAATCCCATTCCTTGGACAACTATTCTCTCAGCAGCGATATTGAGATAAGAGACCGCTAGACAAGAAGCTTCAAAGGCAGTCTTTCCTTGGCTAAGAAAAACGGCTGTCAAGGCTCCAACCAAGTCTCCTGTCCCTGTTATCCAGTCTAATTCGTCACAGCCGTTTCCCAATATTGCAACCTGATTCTCCGAAACGATGAGATCCTTGGGGCCAGTGACTAAGAATGACATACCAGAATAGGTCTGACACCAGTCTTTCAAAACTTGAAGCAAATCCTCCGTTTCTTGATCTTTAGCACTCGCATCAACTCCAACTCCATGGTGTTTTAAGCCAACAATACTTCGGATTTCTGACATATTTCCTTTAAGGACCGTGGGCTTGTATTCTAAAAGATCTCTGACTAGATCCTTACGAATGAGGGAAGCCGCAACGCCAACTGCATCTACTACCATTGGGAGACAAGCTTGAGCTGCATAAGTAGCTGCCATGCGGATTGCTTTCTCCTTCTCAGCTGACAAATGCCCCAAATTGATGAAGAGAGCTTGGCTTTGTTTAGTAAAATCAAGAACCTCACGGGGATCATCTGCCATGACAGGTTTAGATCCCAGAGCCAAAATGCCATTGGCCAGCATCTCACAGGAAATCTCATTGGTGATGCAGTGAATTAAGGAGCTAGAGCTCAGAGGAAAGGGATTTGTCAATTTCTGCATCAGTCTATCCTTTCTCCAAAGAAATATCCTTGTACTTTTTTAAAGAATTCCTGCTTGATTAAAAATCGAAAGGCAAGAAAAGCTATGGCTGTACCGATCAAGGTCGCTCCGAAAAATCTCGGAGTATAGATAAACCAGCTGAGCTTGGCCGCAGATCCCGTAAAGAGAACCATGACAGGATAGGAAACAATGGAACCGATAATCCCTGTTCCCAAGATTTCTCCTAGGGCAGAATAGTGAAATTTTCGACCGTACTTATAAAAGAGACCTGCAAGGAGGGCTCCAAAAGTAGCTCCTGTGAGGGCCAAGGGCGGAATGCCTTGAGTAGACATACGGATAAAGGCTGTGACTGTAGCCATGACCAAGGCATAAACAGGCCCCATCAAGATTCCTGCAAGAATGTTGACTACACTGGACATCGGTGCCATCCCTTCAATTCGAAAGATGGGTGTAAGAACTACGTCAAGGGCAATCATCATGGATAAAATAGTTAATTTGTGAACTTGTAGTTGGTGGTTTCTCATTTTTTATTTCTTCTCTGTTTCTAAGGACTGCAAATCACTCGTCCATGTTTGATGTTGGTAAGCCATCTCCCAAAACTTGGCTTCCATGTGGACACTTCGGTGGAAGGCCTCTAGCATTTTTTGTTTGTCCATCTCATTGCTTTCTCGATAGAGTTGATTGACCAGCGCTTCTTCCTCTTTAATCTGCTGTTCTAATTCATCGGTGATATAGGTTTCAATCCACTGCTGATAAAGAGGATTCGGGGATGGTTTGCGATTAAGTGCCTTGCCCAAATCATGGTATAACCAAGGACATGGGAGCAAACTAGCAAAAGCAATGCCCAAGTTTGGCTCTGCAAACTGTCGATAAATATGAGAAATGTAATGATAACAGGTTGGAGCAATCGGTTGCTCATCCATTTCCTGGTCGCTGATTCCTAATTCCTTGAAAAATTGTTGGCGGATAAACAATTCACCCTCCACTAGACTCTGGGCATTTTGTTTCAAGAGTCTTTTCATTTCCTCGTTTGAACTCTTATCAGCCAAGAGGTGATAGGCTTCTGAGAAGGCCTTCAGATAGTAAGCATCCTGAATCAGGTAATAGCGAAAGATGGAAGGTTCTAACGTTCCCTCTTGTAACTGTAAAACAAAGGGGTGATGAAAGGAAGCCTGCCAAGCTTCCTTGGATAATTCCATCGCAATATCTGTAAATTCCATCATAACTCCTTTATAGAAATAAACTGGTTTGAAGCAATAAAAAGAAAAGTAGGTAGATTAATTTTGTCCTCTGAGAAATATAAAAAGTCCGATAGCTATTCTCCACCTGTGCATGTTCGTCATATCCGTGCGCAGATAGAGCTCTCAGGTAAAGATGACGCCATCTAAAAACCGTCATCAGAACCTTACTGTAAATCAAGGGCGACCAAACATGCAGTTTTTGACCACGCAGTAAGCACGCTTCCTTTAGAGACTTGATTTCCTGCTGAATGAGGGGAAAGGCATTGAATACTACAATTAAAGCATAGATCCAAGAACGCGATAACCCCTTTTGAGCCAAGTACAAGAGAAGCTCTTTTAGAGAAATACTAGAAACAAAGACAAGACCGATACAAACCGTCACAAAGGCCCTCGTTCCAAGTATCACTGCCTGCGAAGCATCCCCATGTAACTGAACTGCCCAATAGTTGGCGAAGGAAGGCAAAATGGCAAGTAAAAGCATCCAAGCCAACATTTTAAATCGACGATAATAGAGCATAAAGAGGATGCAAAATGCGACTACCGAAAGATTCAGAGCAATCGAAGGAATGAAGGATGTTTCCAAGGATAAAATTAGAAAGAAGAGGCTGATAACTGGTGTCTTGGTTGCTACTTTAATCATACTACCTTACCTCCTCTAGAGTATCATTGTTCAGAGATGGGAGAGGTTTGCTGATGGTCACGTCTTTGAGATGACTGAGCCCCTCACTAGTCATCTCAATCCAATAATCGACCACAGAAATCAAGGAATCTAAACGATGGCTAATGATCAAAAAACTTCTTCCTTGATTTCTGTCCTCCAACATCCACTGACAAAAATAATGGCAAGCTCTATCATCCAAACCAGCAAATGGTTCATCTAGCAAAATCACAGACGCCTTGCTGGTCAAGATGGTCAGCAGCTGAAGAATCTTTTGCTGGCCACCACTTAATTGATAGGGACTCTTATCAAGCGCCTGCTCCAGATTAAAATATCGTAAAGCTTGGAGAATCCGCTGATTTCTTTCCGAGTCTGAGCTATCTAATTGAAGTTCCTCTCTCAGACTGACTCGGATAAATTGCTTCTCAGCTTCCTGAACGACACCCGTCAGGTCACGATACAGACTCTTTTTCTTTTTTAGGACCGAACCCTTCCAAGTAATGCGCCCTCTATACTTTTGAAATTGAAGAATGGAACGAAAGAGGGTTGATTTCCCAACACCATTATCACCTAGGATACAGGAAATTCCTTGGTAAAACGTGAAATCAGCAATCGAAAAGAGGGGACGATTACCCAGCTCACAAGTCACACGATCCATATGGAATAGTTTTAGGCTAGAGGCAACTTCCTTTGAAGCAACCTGTGTCATCTCAGAGGTAGGGATTTGAAACACTTCCCTCAGTTGCCCGTCTCTTAGCTCCACCATATGGTCAATGTAGGCTCCATAGTCTGATAAATCATGGTCACACAGGATAACTGTCTTCCCATCAGAGGCCAATTCCTTTAGAATCTCCAATATCTCTATCCTACTTTTGCGGTCAATAGAAGCGAAGGGCTCATCCAAGAGATAGACCCTAGGATTCATGGCAAATAGAACAGCCAGCGCAGCCTTTTGCTTTTCCCCACCTGATAAGTGATGGATGGGACGGTGCAAGATTGCCTCGCAGCGACATTGCTGGACCACCTCGGCTATTTTAGAATCAATCTCCTGAACGGGATGGCCGATATTCTCCAAAGTAAAAATCAGCTCCTCAAACAAGTTCTCCATGGTAAATTGATGATTGGGATTTTGAAAGAGAATGCCAACCGTCTGGACACGGTCGACGATAGAAAGCTGACTGACCTCGCTCCCATCTATCAGGACTTGACCACTATAGGGAAGAGAACTGACTTGGGCAATGACTTGAAAGAGGCTGGATTTTCCTGAACCACTGCTCCCAACTAACAAGGTGAAGGCTTGCGCATGAAAAGTAAAATCAAGCGGCTCAGAGAAGATTGGGGACTGAATCGCTCGTAGTTCCAGCCCCATCTATGCCTTGCCCCCAGCTGCAAACTGATGATAAAGTTTGACAATGGCACGAACCAAGATGGTACAGAAGAAAAAGACCGAAATAAAGCGCACCACAAGCAAGGAAAGGACAAAAGGAAGGGAGAAGGCGTAGTAACCTAACTTAATGTATTCATAGACAAAGCTAACAAGCGTAATCCCAATACTATTGGCAGTTAGAGAGAGCCAACTTTCATAGCGATTCTTGGTTACGATAAAACCAAGTTCACTTCCCAAACCTTGAACCAAGCCAGACAAAAGGGCACCTAGACCGAATTGGCTACCATAAAGAACTTCAGCAAGCGCAGCTAGCACTTCTCCAATCGTTGCGCTTCCCACTCTTGGAACAAAGATGGCAGCAATGGGTGCAGCCATACACCAGAGACCAAAGAGGATTTCATTGGCAAAGGCCTGTAAACCAA
>CAUVMH010000032.1:0-17438 GCA_963552835.1 uncultured Streptococcus sp.
GCTCCAAGCTTCTATATCGCTGAAGTTGCAGGTGGCACTCGCGTCCTTGACTAGTCAAAAGGAGGCTCTATAGTGACCTTAGTAGATAAATTTATAACACACGTCATTTCTGAAAGTTCATTTGAAGAAATGGATCGAATCTACCTGACCAATCGTGTCTTGGCACGAGTGGGAGACGGTGTTTTGGAAGTTGAGACCAATCTAGATAAATTGATTGATCTCAAGGACCAGCTTGTCGAGGAAGCCGTTAGATTAGAGACGATTGAGGATAGTCAGACTGCGCGTGAAATTCTTGGTGCTGAACTGATGGATTTGGTAACCCCTTGTCCGAGTCAGGTCAATCGTGATTTTTGGGAAACCTACGCCCAATCTCCAGAGCAAGCGATAGAGGATTTTTACCAACTTAGCCAGAAAAATGACTACATCAAACTCAAGGCCATTGCTAAAAATATCGCTTATCGTGTTCCATCTGACTACGGAGAGCTTGAGATTACTATCAATCTCTCTAAGCCTGAAAAGGATCCCAAAGAGATTGCAGCAGCCAAGTTGGTTCAAGCCAGCAATTATCCTCAGTGTCAGCTTTGTTTAGAGAATGAGGGCTATCATGGTCGGGTCAACCACCCAGCTCGTAGCAATCACCGTATTATCCGTTTTGAAATGGCTAGTCAGGAGTGGGGATTCCAGTATTCGCCCTATGCTTACTTTAATGAGCACTGTATTTTCTTAGATGGTCAGCATCGTCCCATGGCCATTAGTCGGCAGAGTTTTGAGCGTCTGTTAGCTATCGTAGAGCAGTTTCCAGGTTATTTTGCAGGCTCAAATGCTGACCTACCGATTGTGGGAGGCTCTATCTTAACCCACGACCACTATCAGGGGGGACGACATGTTTTTCCTATGGAATTGGCTCCCTTGCAAAAGACCTTCCGTTTTACTGGTTTTGAGCAGGTCAAGGCTGGGATTGTCAAGTGGCCCATGTCTGTCCTACGTCTGACTTCGGATTCCAAGGAGGATTTGATCAACTTGGCTGATAAGATTTTGCAGGAATGGCGCCAGTATTCTGATCCTAGTGTGCAGGTTTTGGCAGAGACTGATGGGACACCGCACCACACCCTTACACCGATTGCTCGTAAACGCGATGGTCAGTTTGAGTTGGACTTGGTCTTGCGGGACAATCAGACATCGCCAGAACATCCTGATGGCATCTATCATCCTCATAAGGATGTTCAACATATCAAGAAGGAAAATATCGGCTTGATTGAGGTCATGGGCTTGGCTATCCTGCCGCCACGCCTGAAAGAAGAAGTGGAGCAAGTAGCAGCCTACCTTGTCGGAGAAGATATTTCAGTTGCCGCTTATCATCAGGAGTGGGCAGACCAACTTAAAGCACAATATCCAGATCTAACGGATAAAGAAAAAGCCCTTGAAATCGTCAAGAACTCTGTGGGTGCTATCTTTGCGCGTGTACTTGAGGATGCAGGAATCTACAAGCAGACTGAGCAAGGACAGGCAGCCTTTATGCGCTTTGTAGAGCAGGTCGGAATTTTGTCAGACTAGGAGCTTTCTCCTTGCACAGTCCTATAAAAAGTAGTATCATAGTGTCGTTTGAAATATCAGGAGGAAACGATGAAAGATTTTCACTTTGACGCTATATCAGCTTTTGAAAATTATGAAATTGAACAAATGAAAGATGGCCACGTTGTGGTGACGACCAAAGTAGTGGACTCGTCGCTCAACTACTATGGCAATGCTCATGGTGGTTATCTCTTTACCCTCTGTGATCAGATTAGTGGCTTGGTGGTCATATCTCTGGGACTTGATGGAGTGACACTCCAGTCCTCTATCAACTACCTCAAGGCAGGAAAACGCGACGATGTGCTGACCATTAAAGGAGAATGTGTCCATCATGGACGCACAACCTGTGTCGTGGATGTCGATATCACCAATCAAGAAGGCAGAAATGTCTGCAAGGCAACCTTTACCATGTTTGTCACAGGTCAACGGTCAGAAGAAAGACAGGTAAGGATATAAAAGAAAGAATGAGTAGGAAAATTATCCTACTCATTTTTAATTTATGAAATATGTTAGAAGGAAATATAAAAGAGAGTGGTGAAATACAGGGTAATGGGTACGTATATGTGGTATACTAGTTATAGTAGATTTTAATTGCTTATATAAAGTGAATTCTCATATTAGTGAGGAATTTTTGAATGGAATTACAACTTAATTTAGAATTAGTAGAAAACTATAAAAGTAATAGCCAAAAGGCTCGTATTCTAACGGAAGATTGGGTTTATCGTCAGTCTTATTGTCCTAATTGTGGGAAAAATCCCTTAAATCATTTTGAAAATAATCGGCCTGTAGCAGATTTTTACTGTAATCATTGTAGTGAGGAGTTTGAACTAAAGAGCAAAAAAGGAAATTTTTCATCAACAATCAATGATGGTGCTTATGCAACGATGATGGAGCGTGTGCGGGCAGATAATAATCCTAATTTCTTTTTTTTAACTTACACAAAAAATTTTGAGGTAAATAACTTTCTTGTCCTTCCGAAGCAATTTGTCACACCGAAATCGATTATTCAAAGAAAACCACTTGCACCGACTACTAGACGAGCCGGTTGGATTGGTTGTAACATAGATTTATCGCAAGTACCTTCCAAAGGAAGAATATTTCTCGTACAAAATGGGCAAGTTAGGGATCCAGAAAAAGTTACAAAAGAATTTAAGCAAAGTTTGTTTCTAAGAAAAAACTCCCTTTCATCAAGAGGTTGGACAATAGAAATTCTGAATTGTATAGATAAGCTAGAGGGTTCAGAATTCACACTTGAAGATATGTATCGTTTTGAAGATGACCTAAAAAGTATCTTTGTTAGGAACAATCATATCAAAGAAAAAATTAGGCAACAGCTTCAACTATTAAGAGACAAAGAAATAATAGAATTTAAAGGTAGAGGAAAGTATCGGAAATTATGAAAACGAAACAACTTGTTGCACCAGAAGAGGTGTATGATTTCTTAAAAGTCATCTGGTCTAATTATGAAACAGAGAGAAATTATGAAAACTTAAGTTTAATGGTCTATACTTTATCAGACCCTGATTGTGTGAGATGGTTATCTGAAAATATGGAGTTTGGTAATGACGAACAACTTTCTTTATTGAATAAAAAATATAGCTGGGAATATGGAGATGAATTACCAGAGTGGTTGGAAAGACCCAAACATAGATTATTGCTAATAAGTGAGTTATTGGAGAGAAACTTAAGATGAAAAAGTATACTATAGAAATTATTGAAACTCTAACCCGTTTAGTGAGTATAGAAGCTGAAGATGAGTTTGAAGCGGAACGTATTGTAAGAGAAAAGTATAAGAATGGTGAAATAGTTCTTGATGCAGATGATTTTCAGGACTATGAGACTAGTATATATGAGTAGATATTTTTATTTTGTCACACAAAAAAGAGGTGTGAGCCTCTTTTTCTTATTTCTTTTTCCGATTTAATACGGCATTGAGTACAATGGCAAGTAGGCTGGCTACGACGATTCCGTTTGAGAAGAACATTTGGAAGGCTGTCGGCATGCTGACAAAGAGATTACTGTTATTTAGACCTACACCAGCAGCGATTGATACAGCTGCGATAAGGAAGTTGTGTTCATTGTTAGCAAAGTCAACGCGGGCTAGGATTTGCATCCCTTGAAGGGAAACAAATCCAAACATAACCAGCATGGCACCGCCAAGGACAGGACTCGGAATGATTTGGGCAAGGGCACCAAACTTAGGTAGGAGTCCAAGGAGGACTAGGAAACCAGCTGCATAATAGATTGGAAGACGGGTCTTGATACCAGACAATTTGACCAAGCCAACGTTTTGTGAAAATCCTGTGTAAGGGAAGGTGTTAAAGATTCCTCCGAGAAGGACAGCTAAACCTTCTGCGCGGTAACCGTTACGCAGGCGCGTGCTGTCGATTGGGTCATTGGTAATATCAGACAAGGCCAGGTAAACACCAGTGGATTCAACCATAGACACCGTTGCAATGATACACATCATGACAATAGAAGAGATTTCAAAAGTTGGCACCCCAAAGTAGAGGGGAGTAGGAACATGGACTAGTGGTGCTGCCGCAACAGGGGAGAAATCAACCAAGCCCATAGTGGCAGCAATGGCAGTTCCGACAACCAGACCAATCAAAATGGAGATAGACTTGATAAATCCTTTGGTAAAGATGTTAATCAAGAGGATAATCAGAACAGTGATAGCTGCAAGCAAGAGACTTTGACCAGTTGGCTCTGGGACATTATTTCCCATATTTCCAATAGCGACAGGAATCAAGGTTAAACCAATCGTGGTAATGACAGAGCCCGTTACGATAGATGGGAAAAGATTGGCAACTTTTGAGAAAATGCCTGAAATCAGAACCACATAAATCCCTGAAACGATAAGGGCACCAAACATAGCACCGCTACCGTGGCTTTGCCCAATCATAATTAAAGGAGCGACGGATTGGAAGGCAACCCCGAGAACGACTGGTAGTCCAATCCCAAAGTATTTGTTGAGTTGGAGTTGAAGGAAGGTGGCCACCCCACACATGAAGATATCTGTGGAGATTAGGTAGGTCAACTGCTCAGCTGAATAGCCAAGAGCTGTCGCAATCATAATAGGAACTAGGATAGAGCCTGAGTACATGGCTAGTAAGTGCTGTAAGCCAAGAACGGCTGCTTGCGAGTGTTTTTCTTGTTTTTGCATTAGAGATCTGCCTCCTTAAATACGACCTGACCGTTTTCAAAACGTTCCAAACGAGCGAGTGATAGAACTGGATAGCCAGCTTTCTCGAGCAAATCACGACCATCCTGGAAGGATTTTTCGATAACAATACCGATGGCTTCGACTTTAGCTCCGGCCTGTTCGATGATTTGGATCAAGCCTTTGGCAGCTTGTCCATTTGCTAGGAAATCATCGATAATCAAGACCTTGTCATCAGGTGAGAGGAATTTCCCAGCGATGGAAACTGTGCTCGTCACCTGCTTGGTAAAGGAGTAAACCTCAGCAGTTAAGATGCCTTCGTTCATGGTGATGTTTTTAGCTTTCTTTGCGAAAATCATGGGAACGTCTAAGGCTTCAGCTGTAAAAACAGCTGGGGCGATCCCTGAAGCTTCAATCGTTACAACCTTGGTAATTCCAGCAGATGCGAATTTTTCCGCAAAAACTTTACCAATCTCCCGCATCAAACGATAGTCAACTTGGTGGGTTAAAAAGGAATCTACCTTGAGGATGTTGTCACCCAAGATATGACCATCCTGAAGGATGCGCTCTTCTAATAATTTCATAAGACCTCCTAAAGTCTAAAAGATGCTTCATTTGCTTGTCTAGAGTTTCTAGTATGTAATAGAAAAAGGACCTACTTAATCCCCTAAGTAAGTCCCCAAAATAGGCATGGCCAACACCATACCTTCAGCTGACATACTCATTGTTAGGTGTTCCGGCACCTTGTAGAAACGTCGTGCCAATTCACGACATAAACAAGTAAAATGATATTCAATTTTAAATAGGCTGCTGCCAATGTTTTTATTTTACACCAATTAGCTTTATAAATCAAATATTTTGTTAGTGAATAGATCATAAAAGCGAACGAATAAAAGGCTACAACGCTAGAAAATATTGTAGCCTTTTATTCTTTTATTCGCTAAATCTTAAAAAATAGCCATCTGGGTCCAAGACTGCAAATTCGTGAGGATAGATATAGTGATCCCCAACACGAAATGTTCTCTTGGTCAAAGGACGATAAATAGGATAGTTGGCCTCGGTCACTTTTTGATAAAGTTGTGGGACATCCTTTATACCAAAGGATAGGTTGACACCTTTTCCAAAAGGGTAGGTAAGGTTAGCCAGTTCCTCGGGGATTCCCTCCTCTAGCATTAGCTGGCATTCTTCAAGAGAAAGAAAGAGAAAGTTTTCTTCTGGCCGTTGGTATTCAATCCTAAAACCGAGTAAATCGCAGTAGAAGTGGCGTGACTTTTCGAGGTCAGATACTACAAATTCAGGAATGACAGCTTGATAGTCCATTAGCTTTCTCCTTAGAGTTCAATTTCCAATACAATCGGCGTATGGTCTTGACGCGCACCCGAGTCAATCATGTCAGACTTAGTCACCTTGTCAGCCACGCGGTTGCTAGTGAGCCAGTAGTCGATTCTCCAGCCTGTATTGTTGATTTTAGAAGTCTTGCTACGTTGTGCCCACCAAGTGTAGCATTCTGGCACATCACCGTGAAGATGGCGGAAGGTGTCGGTAAATCCAGTTGCCAAGAGGTTTGTAAAGCCTGCACGTTCTTCGTCTGTAAATCCAGGTGAACGGCGGTTGCTGGCAGGGTTTGCAAGGTCGATTTCCTTGTGGGCTACGTTGTAGTCACCCGTCGCAAGGACTGGTTTTTGTTGATCTAGTGTTGCCAAGTATTCAGCGTATTTAGCGTCCCAGACTTGACGGTCATCCAAGCGTTTGAGTCCATCGCCAGCATTAGGTGTATAGACCTGAGTGACGAAGAAGTCGTCAAATTCCAGCGTAATAATGCGACCTTCGACATCCATGGTTGATGGAGCGCCGATTTCTGGGAAAGTTATGGTTGGTGTCAGCTCTTTTTTATAGAGGAACATGGTTCCAGCATAGCCTTTGCGGGCAGGTTCTTGGGAAGAACGCCAAGTGTTTTCATAACCTGGGAAGAGTTCTCCTAAAATTTCCAAGTGTTTTTTTGTAGGCCCCTTAGCAGAAAGCTTAGTTTCTTGGATAGCGATAATATCAGCATTTTCGGCTACCAAGGTTTGTAGGACCTCCTGTGACAGTTTGGCGCGAGCAGAGTCGCTCGTTAGGGCTGCATTGAGGGAATCGATATTCCATGAGATGAGTTTCATAAAGTTACCTTTTTCATTCAGATTACAGACTATATTATACCAAAAAAAGGCGCATTTCCCCAACGTATGGTTTGAAAAATCACCCTCTTTCGTTTATAATTAAGAATGATTTTATGAAAGGGAGTGAAAATACATGAAATTCTATTCTTATGACTATGTACTCAGCCAAATCGGTCAGCAAAATGGCATCATGATTGGTTTAGGGATTGTCCTATTAGCTGTGACAGGATTTCTAGCTTTCAAGGCTTATCATGATAAAAAGGGGACCAAATTTCGTGAGTTGGTCATGATTTCAGCTTTGACCTTATTAGCTCTCCTTTTGGTCAGCATTACGACTTATCAAAACAATCAAGTTTCTAACAATAAATTTCAAGCTTCACTTCATTTCATCGAGCTTGTTTCCAAAGAATTGGGAGTTGACAAGTCAGAGATCTATGTCAATACTTCCACAAACACGGATGGCGCACTTATCAAGGTAGGTGATCGCTATTACCGTGCCCTGAACGGCAGTGAGCCAGACAAGTACCTGCTAGAGAAAGTAGAATTGTATAAAACAGATGCAATTGAACTGGTGGAGGTGAACAAATGACACTCAATTATATCGAAATTTTAATCAAACTAGCCTTGGGTCTCTTTTCTCTGGTTTTCGTGATTAATGTGACAGGAAAGGGCAACCTAGCGCCTAACTCAGCGATAGATCAAATTCAGAACTATGTACTCGGGGGGATCATCGGTGGGGTGATTTACAATAGCGCTATCAGTATCCTTCAGTATGCAGTTATCCTGATTATGTGGACCATTCTGGTATTGACTCTCAAATGGCTTAACAATAATGTTCACTTTGTGAAACGTTTGATTGATGGGAAGCCAACCCTGCTCATCAAAAATGGGAAGATTGATCCAGAAGCTTGCCGTTCGGTTGGTTTATCAGCGGCGGACGTAGCTCTTAAGCTCCGTAGCCAGGGAATTTTCCAAATGAAACAAGTCAAACGCGCTATGCAGGAGCAGAACGGTCAACTCATCGTAGTCCAAATGGGAGATGAGAATCCCAAGTATCCTGTTGTCACAGACGGTGTGATCCAAGTCGAAATTTTGGAGACCATTGGTCGGAGCGAAGAATGGCTGCTTGATAACCTCAGCAAACAAGGGTATGACAATGTTGCCAATATCTTTATCGCTGAGTATGACAAGGGTGTCGTCTCAGTCGTAACTTATGAATAAGAAAAACCTGGGGTTTCTGCCTCAGGTTTCCATTTGCAATTAGAAAGGGATTTTATGTCCATTATTCAGAAACTCTGGTGGTTTTTCAAGTTAGAAAAGCCCCGTTATTTAGTTGGGATTGTGGCCTTGGTCTTGGTTTCCGTCCTCAATCTCATTCCCCCCATGGTTATGGGGCGGGTGATTGACGCCATTACGTCGGGGCAACTAACCCAACAGAACCTCCTTCTCAATCTATTTTATCTACTGCTGGCAGCCTTTGGGATGTACTATCTGCGCTATGTTTGGCGCATGTATATCCTTGGAACTTCCTACCGTCTGGGGCAGATTATGCGGTCTCGCTTGTTTGAGCATTTCACAAAAATGTCGCCAGCCTTTTATCAGACCTATCGAACGGGGGACTTGATGGCACACGCCACCAACGATATCAATGCCTTAACTCGTCTCGCAGGTGGCGGAGTCATGTCTGCGGTCGATGCCTCTATCACGGCTTTAGTAACCTTGCTGACCATGCTTTGTAGCATTTCATGGCAAATGACTCTAGTTGCCATTCTTCCCCTGCCTTTCATGGCTTATTCGACCAGTCGTCTAGGGAGAAAGACTCATAAGGCTTTCGGAGAATCCCAAGCAGCCTTTTCTGAACTCAATAATAAGGTACAGGAGTCTGTATCAGGTATCAAAGTAACCAAGTCTTTCGGTTATCAGGCGGACGAGCTGAAGTCCTTTCAGGCAGTTAATGAATTGACCTTCCAAAAGAATCTCCAAACCATGAAATACGATAGTCTCTTTGACCCTATGGTTCTATTGTTTGTTGGTTCGTCCTACGTTTTAACTCTTTTAGTCGGTTCTTTGATGGTTCAGAAAGGGCAAATCACGGTTGGTAATCTGGTTACCTTTATCAGCTACTTGGATATGCTGGTTTGGCCACTTATGGCCATTGGTTTCCTCTTTAATATTACTCAGCGAGGGAAGGTTTCTTACCAACGGATTGAGGATCTTTTATCTCAGGAATCACCTGTAAAAGACCCTGAGTTTCCTCTGGACGGTATTGAAAATGGACGTTTGGAGTACGCCATTGACAGCTTTGCCTTTGAAAATGAGGAGACACTGACGGATATTCATTTTAGCTTGGAAAAAGGGCAAACTCTTGGCTTGGTCGGGCAGACAGGCTCTGGGAAAACATCCTTGATTAAGCTCCTCTTGCGTGAATACGATGTGGATAAGGGAGCCATTTACCTAAACGGTCACGATATTCGTGACTATCGTCTGACAGACCTTCGCAGCCTCATGGGTTATGTTCCGCAGGATCAGTTTCTCTTTGCGGCTTCAATTTTAGACAATATCCGCTTTGGCAATCCTAACTTGCCCCTTTCAGCAGTCGAGAAAGCAACTAAACTGGCTCAAGTTTACCAAGATATTGTAGACATGCCTCAGGGATTTGATACGCTGATTGGTGAAAAGGGAGTCAGTCTTTCAGGTGGGCAAAAGCAGCGCCTAGCCATGAGTCGGGCTATGATTTTAGACCCGGACATCTTGATTCTAGATGATTCCTTGTCCGCCGTGGATGCCAAGACAGAGTATGCGATTATCGACAATCTCAAGGGGACGCGGAAGGACAAGACAACCATTATTACAGCCCATCGCCTCAGTACGGTTGTCCATGCAGATCTAATCTTGGTTCTGCAAAATGGCCAAATCATCGAACGGGGTACGCACGATGACTTGCTAGCCCTGGATGGCTGGTATGCACAAACCTACCAGTCTCAGCAGTTGGAAATGAAAGGAGAAGAAGATGCAGAATAAGAAAGAACAATGGGCTGTATTGACGCGCTTGATGTCCTATCTCAAGCCCTATGGCCTCCTGACCTTTTTGGCACTCAGTTTTCTCCTTGCGACTACGGTCATTAAAAGTGTCATTCCCCTTGTGGCATCCCACTTTATCGACCAGTACCTCAGCAATCTCAATCAGTTTGCTATTACAGTTTTATTAGCCTACTATGGCCTTTATATCCTACAAACTGTAGTTCAGTATGTCGGCAATCTTCTCTTTGCGCGGGTGTCTTACAGTATTGTTAGGGATATTCGTCGCGATGCTTTTGCCAATATGGAGAAGCTGGGTATGTCTTATTTTGACAAGACGCCAGCAGGTTCCATCGTTTCTCGTTTGACCAATGATACTGAGACCATCAGTGACATGTTTTCGGGAATTTTATCCAGCTTTATCTCAGCAGTTTTCATCTTTCTGACAACCCTTTATACCATGTTGGTTCTGGATTTTCGTTTGACAGCTTTAGTCTTGCTCTTTCTTCCCTTGATTTTCCTTTTGGTCAATCTCTATCGGAAAAAGTCAGTCAAGATTATCGAGAAAACCAGAAGTCTCTTGTCGGATATCAATAGTAAGCTGGCAGAGAATATTGAGGGAATCAGGATTATCCAGGCCTTTAATCAAGAGAAGCGCCTGCAAGCAGAATTTGATGAGATTAACCAAGAACACTTGGTCTATGCCAACCGTTCTGTAGCCTTGGATGCCCTCTTTTTGAGACCTGCCATGAGTTTGCTGAAACTCCTAGGCTACGCCGTTTTGATGGCTTACTTTGGTTACCGTGGTCTTTCTATAGGGATAACGGCCGGAACTATGTATGCCTTTATCCAGTACATCAACCGTCTTTTTGATCCCCTGATTGAGGTGACGCAAAACTTTTCAACCCTTCAAACTTCCATGGTGTCTGCAGGTCGTGTCTTTGCCTTGATTGATGAGAGAACCTATGAACCCCTTCAAAAGGATAGTCAAGCAAAGATTACAGAAGGTAATATTCGTTTTGAACATGTGTGTTTCTCATATGATGGTAAACACCAGATTCTGGATGATATTTCCTTTTCAGTTAAGAAGGGCGAAACCATTGCCTTTGTAGGTCATACAGGTTCGGGGAAATCTTCGATTATCAATGTCCTCATGCGTTTTTATGAATTTCAGTCAGGCCGCGTTCTCTTGGATGGAGTGGATATTAGGGACTACAGTCAGGAAGAGCTGAGAAAGAACATCGGTCTGGTCTTGCAGGATCCCTTCCTCTATCACGGGACTATCAAGTCCAATATCGCCATGTACCAAGATCTTAGTGATGAAGAGGTACAGGCTGCGGCTGCCTTTGTGGATGCAGATTCCTTTATTCAGGAGCTTCCGCAGGGTTATGATGCCCCTGTGTCTGAGCGTGGTTCGAGCTTTTCTACTGGTCAGCGCCAGCTTCTTGCCTTTGCCAGAACAGTCGCAAGTCAGCCTAAAATCTTGATTTTGGATGAAGCGACAGCCAATATTGACTCGGAGACAGAAAGTTTGGTTCAGGATTCTCTGGCTAAAATGAGAAAAGGACGGACGACCATTGCCATCGCCCACCGCCTTTCGACCATCCAGGATGCCAACTGCATTTATGTTTTGGACAAGGGACGCATCATTGAGAGTGGCACTCATGAGGAACTCTTGGCCTTGGGAGGAACCTATCACAAGATGTATAGTTTACAGGCAGGGGCTATGTCCTAATACTCTTTGAAAATCTATTCTAACCACGTCAGCTTTATCTGCAACCTCAAAGCTGTACTTTGATTTTCATTGAATATAAGAAAGAAATCCTTTAAATTACAGATTTCTTGCACCGCCTTTTCCATTTTGTGGTATAATGAAAAATGTTGACAAATAGTATAATAAAAACAAAGGAGAAACAGCATGCTGAAATGGGAAGACTTGCCCGTGGAAATGCAATCAAGCGAGGTTGAGTCTTACTACCAGCTTGTCTCTAAAAGGAAAGGTTCGCTGATTTTCAAGCGTTGTCTGGACTGGGTTCTGGCCTTGGTTTTACTGATTTTGACTTCCCCAATCTTTCTCATCTTGAGCATTTGGATCAAGTTGGATAGCAAGGGACCTGTCATTTACAAGCAAGAGCGCGTGACCCAGTACAATCGTCCATTCAAGATTTGGAAGTTCCGTACCATGGTAACGGATGCGGATAAAAAAGGAAGTCTAGTGACTTCAGCTAACGATAGCCGTATTACCAAAGTGGGAAATTTCATTCGCCGTGTGCGCTTGGACGAACTGCCTCAGCTGGTCAATGTCCTTAAAGGCGAAATGTCCTTTGTCGGTACAAGACCTGAGGTGCCACGCTACACCGAGCAGTATAGTCCTGAAATGATGGCGACCTTGCTCTTGCCAGCCGGAATCACCTCTCCAGCTAGTATCAACTACAAGGATGAGGACACCATCATCAGTCAAATGACGGAGAAAGGTTTGTCAGTTGACCAGGCCTATGTCGAACATGTCCTCCCTGAAAAGATGCGCTATAATCTCGCCTATCTCCGAGAATTTAGTTTCCTTGGAGACATCAAAATCATGTTTCAAACCGTGTTTGAGGTACTAAAATAAAGTAGTCATGAGAAAATGAGTACAGATAAAAGGAGCAAATCAATGCCAAATTACAATATTCCATTTTCACCACCTGATATTACCGAAGCTGAAATTGCTGAAGTAGCAGATACCCTTCGTTCTGGTTGGATCACAACAGGTCCTAAGACAAAAGAACTGGAGCGTCGCTTGTCTCAATACACACAGACCCCTAAGACTGTCTGCCTCAACTCTGCAACCGCCGCTCTTGAGTTGATTTTACGTGTGTTGGAAGTGGGACCTGGTGATGAAGTCATCGTTCCAGCTATGACTTACACAGCTTCATGTAGTGTCATCACTCACGTAGGAGCAACCCCTGTCATGGTGGATATCCAAGCAGATACGTTTGAGATGGACTATGACCTTCTTGAGCAAGCTATCACTGAGAAAACTAAGGTCATCATCCCAGTAGACCTTGCAGGGATTGTTTGCAACTATGACCGTTTGTTCCAAATTGTGGAGAAGAAACGCGATCTCTTTACTGCTTCAAGTAAGTGGCAAAAGGTCTTTAACCGTATTGTGCTTGTCTCTGATAGTGCCCATGCTTTGGGATCAACTTATAAAGGACACCCTGCTGGCTCTATCGCTGACTTTACTTCCTTCTCATTCCATGCCGTTAAAAACTTTACAACGGCAGAGGGAGGAAGTGCGACTTGGAAGGCCAATCCAGCGATTGACGACGAAGAAATGTACAAGGAATTCCAAATCCTTTCCCTTCATGGTCAGACTAAGGATGCTCTTGCTAAGATGCAATTGGGTTCATGGGAGTACGATATCGTAACACCAGCCTATAAGTGCAACATGACGGATATCATGGCTTCGATAGGTTTGGTACAATTGGATCGTTACCCTGGTTTGCTACAACGTCGTAAGGATATCGTGGATCGCTATAATCGTGGTTTTGCGGGGACTCGTATCCACCCATTGGCACACAAGACTGATACTGTCGAATCTTGTCGTCACCTCTATATCACCCATGTAGAAGGTGCTAGTCTAGAAGAGCGTAATCGTATCATCCAAGAATTGGCCAAAGCAGGAATTGCAAGTAATGTCCATTACAAACCACTTCCCCTCTTGACAGCCTATAAGAATCTTGGTTTTGATATGGCAGATTATCCAAGAGCCTATGCCTTCTTTGAAAATGAAATCACGCTCCCTCTTCATACAAAATTGAGTGATGATGAGGTTGATTATATCGTTCAGACTTTGGTGAGAATTTCCGAAGAAATACTTTGTTCAGGAAAAAAATCATAAAAAAATCTTGACAAAGATAGAACGATAACATATAATATTCTCAATAATCAGAAAAGTAACTATGTTTGATCTTCAGGGAGCCTGTGGTGATTGTGAACAGGTGGTTGAAAGTAGTGAAAGTGGGCTGATTTAAAAAATGAATTTGAAACAATGAAAATTCGGTACGCACACCTTACAGTGCAACTTGTTGTTAGACAAGGCAGAGATGTAAAGGGGAATAGTCCCTTTACAATTGAGGTGGCACCGCGTTACCAACGCCCTCACACGGAAGTAGATTCTGTGTGTGGGCTTTTTTCTTTCGGTCATTTTGTTTATCTTTTATTAGGGCGTTAAGTCGCTTTGATGAACTTGAGTTCTATCTGCAGCTCCTTGCCTACTACTAAAAGCAAACAAAACGGCCGGATTAATATGGAAAGAGGAAAAATTTTATGACAACTAAAGGTTATTTTGGACAATTTGGTGGTAGTTTTGTACCGGAGCCGATTCAGGCTTTGTTGGATGAGTTGGAAGTGACATTTGATAAGTACAAGGATGATCCAGAATTTTTGGCAGAATTTCGCCATTACTTGAAGGACTATTCCGGTCGCGAAACACCACTTTATTTTGCGGAAAGTTTGACAGATCACTTGGGTGGGGCTAAGATTTATCTCAAGCGCGAAGACCTGAACCATCTGGGTTCTCACAAGCTTAACAACGTTTTAGGGCAAATCCTTCTTGCCAAACGTATGGGCAAAAAACGAGTGATCGCGGAAACAGGAGCTGGTCAACACGGTGTTGCGACTGCAGCTGCTGCAGCCAAGTTTGGTATGGCCTGTGATGTCTACATGGGGGCAGAAGATGTGGAACGTCAACGCCTCAATGTTTTCCGCATGGAGATGATGGGAGCAACTGTTCACGCGGTTGAAACGGGAACTCGAACTCTCAAGGACGCGGTTGATGCAGCCTTTGGAGCATGGATGAATGATCTTGAAGCCTTCTACGTTTTGGGATCTGCTGTAGGTCCTCACCCTTATCCTACCATTGTCCACGAGTTTCAAAAGGTCATCAGTGAAGAATCTCGCCGTCAAATCTTAGAAAAAGAAGGCCGTTTACCAGACTATGTCATTGCCTGTGTAGGTGGTGGTTCCAATGCCATCGGTGCTTTTTCACAGTATGTAGCTGATGAAGAAGTCAAATTGATTGGGGTAGAAGCCGCTGGTCACGGACTTGACACAGACAAGCACGCAGCTACTATGACAAAAGGTAGTGTCGGAATTGTCGACGGTATGAAGACTTATGCAGTCTTTAAGGAAGATGGAGAGCTGGCGCCAGTTTACTCTATCTCAGCTGGTTTGGACTATCCAGGGGTTGGTCCAGAACACGCCTACTTTAAAGACTCAGGTCGCGTGGAATATGTGGCAGCGACAGATGAAGAAGCTGTTCAAGCCTTGCTCCTTCTCAGCAAGACAGAAGGGATTATCCCAGCGATTGAAAGTTCGCATGCCATCGCAGAAGCAGTTAAACGTGCACCGAAACTAAGTAAAGATGAGATTATCATCATCAATGTCTCTGGTCGTGGAGACAAGGACGTAGCTGCGATTGCAGACTACCTAGAAGCTAAAAAATAAGAGATGGAAAAATTACAGTTATTTCTTTCACAGAGAGCTTGTGGTTGCTGGAAACAAGCAGAGAAAGCTGTAAGGTTGGGTCCATCTGAAACGAGAGAAGAAAACATAATTCTCAAGGGAGTGCCCTTTATCGCACAGCCTGTTACAGGAAGGTTCTGAGACAGGAATGAGAGATAGGAGAAATCCTATAATTGAGGTGGCACCGCGAATTTCGTCCTCACGCAAGTTATTTTGCGTGGGGATTTTTCATACAGTCGCCACGGACTAGAATTAGAACTGAAAGGGAAATTACAATGGAACGAATCATTCATGGAGATGTCTTATCACCAATCTTGGCTTATATGCGCCTAAAGGGGCAACACAAGGTGATCCTAGAAAGTATTCCGAGAGACAAGGAAACCGCTCGTTTTTCTATCCTAGCCTATAATCCAGTTTTTGAGATTCAGTTTGAAAATGGAGTCCTTTATCAAAATGGACAAGTGATTGATCGTGATCCCTTGGATTTTCTTTATGAAGTGACTCATAAGAGCCAGCACCATTCAGACCTCCCTTTTGGTGGGGGAGCCATTGGCTTTGTGGGTTACGATATGATTTCTCTATATGAAGAAATTGGACAAATCCCTCAAGATACGATTGGGACGCCAGACATGCATTTCTTTGTCTATGAGAGCTACATGGTCTTTGACCACAAGAAGGAAAAAATCCATGTCATCGAGGATGCTCTCTATGGTGAACGCAGTCAAGAAGATTTGGAAGAAGCCTTGAAGCAAGTGCTGGAGGAATTACGCATTCCTGTTTCAAATGAATTTGAAGATTTGGATCTATCTCCGCTCGATTTCAAACCCCATATCGCTCCTCAGAAGTTTGAGCAAATGGTCGAAACAGCTCGTGACTTGATTCGTAATGGCGATATGTTCCAATGCGTGCTCAGTCAACGTTTCTCAGCAGAAGTTACTGGAAATCCATTTGACTTCTACAGAAATCTCCGCGTGACCAATCCTTCTAATTACCTTTATTTCTATGACTTTGGAGATTATCAAATCATTGGTGCTAGTCCAGAAAATTTGGTTTCTGTCAAAAACGGCATCGTGACAACCAATCCGATTGCCGGTACACGACCAAGAGGAGCTACGGATGAAGAAGACAAGGCCTTGGCGACAGACCTGCTTTCTGATGAGAAGGAAACAGCAGAACATCAGATGTTGGTAGACTTGGGACGTAATGATATTGGTCGCATCTCTGAAACGGCAAGTGTCCAAGTTACCAAGTATATGGAAGTGGAGCTCTTCCGCTATGTCATGCATTTGACCAGTGTGGTCAAGGGTCGTTTGCTTCCAGAACTCACTGCCATGGATGCCTTGAAAGCTACACTTCCAGCTGGAACAGTTTCAGGAGCTCCAAAGATTCGAGCTATGAGACGCATCTATGAACTGGAAACAGAAAAACGGGGCGTATACGCAGGAGCAATCGGCTACTTGTCTGCTACAGGTGATATGGACTTTGCCATTGCCATCCGAACTATGATTCTTAAAAATCAAATAGCCTATGTGCAGGCTGGAGCAGGGATTGTCTACGATTCCATCACCCAAAACGAATACCAAGAAACCATTAACAAAGCAAAATCTATGACTAGAATTGGAGAACTAAGACCATGATTTTATTGATTGACAACTATGATTCCTTTACCTATAACTTGGCTCAATACATTGGGAATTTTGCAGAAGTGCAGGTCTTGAGAAATGATGATCCCAAGCTATATGAAGAAGCTGAAAAAGCAGATGGTCTGGTCTTTTCTCCTGGTCCAGGTTGGCCAGTGGATGCGGGAATGATGGAAGATATGATTCGTGACTTTGCTGGCAAGAAGCCGATTCTTGGAATTTGTTTGGGGCATCAAGCCATCGCAGAGGTCTTTGGTGGACAGTTAGGCTTGGCTCCCAAAGTCATGCATGGGAAACAGAGCCATGTCAGCTTTGAAGCGCCTTCTGTTCTCTATCAAGGCATCGAGGATGGTCGTCCAGTCATGCGTTATCACAGTA
>CAUVMH010000033.1:0-16662 GCA_963552835.1 uncultured Streptococcus sp.
TTTCCCTTCGCCAGTCTTAACTGTATCAGGTTCAATGGGTATCATCTCAGCCTAAGGCACCCCAAATGTCTTTATTATTTTATTACTGGACCAGTATAGCAAAAAATGAAAGCTCTAGCAAGATATTTGACTGAAAAATATATTTATATAGTTTCTTTTTCTCCTTTGTTATGACACGTCAACCTTCCTCAATACGAGAAAAACCTCCACATCAGGTGGAGGCAGTCTTCTTTATCAATACAATTTTAAGTCACGAGTGTCAACTGGGAAGGATGGATTGTATGGATTGTGACGCAGTTTGAAGTGTTTGACATCTTCAATAGTTTGAGTTCCAGATAACTGCATGACTGTCTTCAATTCTGCATTCAAGTGTTCAAAGACTTGACGTACACCCACACTACCACCAAGAGCCAAGCCATAGATCACAGGGCGGCCAATAGCTACCAAGTCTGCTCCTGAAGCCAAGGCTTTAAAGACGTGCTGACCGCGACGAACACCAGAGTCAAAGACAATTGGCACACGTTTATCAACTGCTTCTGCTACTTCTTGAAGTGAGTCAAAGGCAGCTGGTCCACCGTCGATTTGGCGGCCACCGTGGTTGGTTACCCAGATACCAGAAGCACCTGCGGCAAGCGAACGTTCAACATCTTCACGGCATTGTGGCCCCTTGACATAGACAGGAAGACCTGAGTAAGCAGCGATAAATTCGACATCGCGTGGAGACAAGCGTTGTTTGGCTGATTTGTAAACAAAGTCCATTGATTTACCAGCACCTTCTGGCAGGTATTCCTCAACAATCGGCATGCCAACTGGGAAGACAAAACCATTGCGCTTATCAACCTCACGATTCCCTCCTACAGTTGCATCCGCCGTCAAGACAATCGCTTTGTAGCCTTCAGCCTTCACACGGTCCATGATATGGCGGTTAATCCCGTCATCTTTACTAAAGTAAAATTGGAACCAATGAGGTGTCCCTTGAAGAGCTTCCGTAATTTCTGGAAGGTCAACGGTAGAGTATGAGCTGGTTGTATAAAGAGAACCAAATTCATGCACACCACGCGCAGTAGCTACTTCCCCCTGCTCATTTGCCAATTTATGAGCCGCAACAGGCGCCATAATAATTGGTGAAGATAATTTTTCACCTGCAAATTCAATCTCTGTACTTGGATTTTCAACATCACAAAGCGTATGTGGAACGATGAGTTTGTGGTTAAAGGCTCGGATATTCTCCCGCAAAGTGAAGGTATCTTCCGCTCCACTAGCGATATAACCAAAAGCAGCTTTAGGAATGACTTGTTGCGCCATTGCCTCTAAATCATAAGCGTTAATAAAATCTACAGGTCCTTCTGCATTACTTGTTTTATATGACATAAAATGTCCTCCTTGTTAAGTAAGCGTTTGCTTTTTATCTTACATAAACATCTTAACTCTTTTTCAGAATTCTTTCAAAAATTTTGTCTGGGAATTTCATACTTTCAATCATTTTACAGCGATAATTAAAAATGATGAACTTTCTTAAGTTATGGAAATTCAAATAATCTTTTCATTTTCTAATACTTTATCATCAAATTGTTCAGCTAGTATAGTTGCTGAGTGATAAAGTTCCTTTGCTTTATTTTTATCATTTTCAAAATAAAGATAGCACTTAGCTTCAAATACTGAAATTCCAGGTTTATAGACTTGCAACGTTGTTACTGATAAAATTTCATTCATCTTTTTTACTAGAGATATCATATGTTTATAGTCATTATGAACAACATAAACAACCGCTATGGCACAAAGAACTGATAGTAGCTCTACATTATACATTTCATCACTAACTAATTGCTGTTTCAACAACTTAATCCGAAAATCATCTAATGCTCTCTTCTATAAATCAAGTCTTGACATTGCATAGCAAAATAATCAATTAATAGTAAATCATTGAATGTGTAAACTTGCTTTAGTGTTACTTGCTTAAAATAATCATCAAAAATATCTTCAGCGAAACTACCTGTCCCTGTTCTTATCAAGTCTAATATTCTTTCAATCAAGTCTAGACTCAGCAACTCTTCCTTAGGAAGAGCTAGTTCTTTATTTTCAAGAAAAGTATCTATCGGAACTTCTAATCGCTTAGATAAATATTGTAACTTAGTAATTGTTGGCAAGGATTGCCCAAGCTCAGTACGCATCAGCTGTTTGATTATTAAGTCAGCTTCTGTCCACAGACCTCTTCTCTCGTCAATTTGTGACGTTCACGTTTCTGTCTTACTCTATGACCAATTTCAGTTTTAATATCTGTTGTCATTCTTACCTCTAACCACAATCCATAAATTAACATACTTTTAATTCTTCGGCTAAAAATTAACAATAATTCTTTTTCAAATCCGTCATATTATTTTCCAAAACTTGGATGTCTTGGCTGACTTTGAGAATGACAATGCTGCCTTGAATACTGGAGATGACTTGACGGGCCTGCAACTGCGCCCGCTCTTCTGACCAGTCAGCATGCAGGTCTTGCAAGAGGCTAGCTAACTTCTCTGTCCACTGGGTCATAAAATCATTGAGAGGACAGCGGAAGTTCTCATCTTCTGTGGACAATTCCACAATCAGATTTCCAATTGGGCAACCATAAAAGACTGTCTGACTTTCATGAAATTGACAAACCCAGTCAATCATATCCGAAAACTTGTCACTGTCAGACTTGTCTGCTTCAAAAATATCTTCAAAAAGCTCTTTTCGCCACTTTGATAAAATATCTTGAATGACCGTCAAACCAATTTCCTTCTTAGATTTGAAATAATAATAAAGCTGCCCCTTGCCAACATCAGCTGCCTCCATGATGTCACTGATGGAGGTGGCCACATAACCCTTCTGATAAATCAATTCCTCAGCACTTTGTAAAATACGCTCTTTAACGCTCATCTGCTCACCTCTCTTTTTTACTATTATAGCATATTCAGAGTCTGGGACCAAACCATTGAAATCACCTCCTTTTGCCACTGTTTTATCATTAAAATTTTTGTTCTGAGCAAATTGATTTACAAATTCAATTTTAGATGTTATTATAATTGTACCGAACGGTCAGTATGTAACTAAAACTACCATTTGGAAAATCATCAAACTAACAGTCTAAATTCCTATTGGCTGTTAATCAAATCATATTAGGAGGAACCTCATGTTCAATCAGAAAAATGTCGCATTTGTTATCACAGACCCACAAGTTGAATTCCTAAAACATCCTGGTAAAGGATTCGGAGCAACTAAAGACGTTCTTGAAAAAGTTAATACTATTGAAAATCTGACAAAGCTTTTCGCTCTTGCTCAAGAGCGTGGCTACAAGCGTTTTATCTCACCGCACTACTTCTATCCACACGATCACAAGTGGCAATTTAAAGCTGCTGGTGAAACGATGATGATTGAAAACGAAATGTTTTGGCGTGATAGCCAGTATTCAGCAATTCCAGAAGGCTCTGGAGCAGATATGATTGAAGAGATTAAACCATTTTTGGATGAAGATACTATTGTTGTCAATGGACATAAAATCTTTGGCCCAGAAAGCAACGACCTTAACCTTCAACTCCGCAAAAATGGTATCGACACCGTCATCTTGGCTGGTATGAATGCTAATCTCTGCGTGGATTCACACATGCGTGAACTCATAGAATTAGGCTACAATGTCATTGTTGTTAACGATGCTGTCGGTGCTCCAGGTGAAGAAGCCTACCAAGCTGCACTAACAAACTACGGCTACATTGCCAACCAAGTTTTGACAACTGAGGAAGTTATCGCTCAACTTTAGTATTAAAAACAAAATCAGGTAATCCTAGCGACTACCTGATTTTCTATGTTTTAAGAATTTTGCCAATTTTCTTGGTCTTCTTTAAAGCGTTTTAAGAGAGCGAGTCCCTCTGGTGTAATGTAACCTTCTTCTTGGGCTAGGTGGATCAGTTCACTGTAGTTAGAAAGTGTCACCAATTTTACACCAGCGTCTGCAAAATTCTTATCGGCTTTCGGCAATTGATAACTGAAAATCGCTACAACTCCAAGAACATCGGCTCCTTCGCGTTTAGCTGCTGTTACGGCTTCAAGAACAGACCCACCCGTTGAAATGAGGTCTTCAACAACAACCATCTTTTGACCTTGTGCTACGCGACCTTCGATTTGGTTACCAGCTCCGTGGTCTTTTGGTTTGCTACGGATGTAGGCAAAAGGCAAGTTCATCTTGTCAGCGATGATAGCTCCGTGTGGAATTCCTGCTGTCGCAGTTCCTGCAATCACTTCAACTTCTGGAAATTTTGCTTTAATAGCTTCCACAAAACCATTTTCAATTAGGGTACGAGTCTCTGGATAGGCTAGCGTCACACGGTTGTCAGTATAAATCGGCGATTTGATACCAGATGCCCAAGTAAAAGGCTCTTCTGGTTTAAGGTAAACTGCCTGAATTTTCAAGAGGTGGCTAGCAATATCTTTAGCAAGTGTCATAGTATTCTCCTTTTATTTTTATAATCTATTTCTTTAATTTCTGTCTTGGTTCCATTCATCCTTGATAGCATGATAAGCTGCAACAGGATTCTCAGCTTGGGTAATAGGACGTCCCACTACGATATAGTCACTACCGATTTGATAAGCATCCGCTGGCGTCATGACGCGTTTTTGGTCTCCAACCGCAGCTCCAGCTGGACGAATTCCCGGTGTCAAACAGATAAAATCTGAATTGGTGGCCTGCTTGATGAGTTGCACTTCCTGAGCCGAGCAAACGACACCATCCAAGCCCGCTTCAGCTGTCTTCTTGGCATAGTGAATCACAGACTCTTGCAGAGTGGTTTGGATATTTTGAAAATCCTGCATCTGACTTTCCGACGTTGAGGTAAGCTGGGTCACAGCGATCAATTTGGCTTGTGTCCCCAGACCTTCACGCGCAGCCTTCATCATCTCCACACCACCAGCAGCATGAACATTGGTCATGTCTACACCAAGCTGAGATAAGACCTTCATAGCCGATCTAACTGTATTGGGAATGTCATGTAGCTTGAGGTCCAAAAAGACACTATGCCCCAGTGACTTCAAATAACGGACAACTTCCGGGCCCTCCGCATAATAAAGCTCCATCCCCACTTTTAAATAAAGACTTTCTTCTGCTGGGAAAAGAGATAAAAATTCCTTGACTGCCTCAAAACTAGGAAGATCAAGAGCAATAACTGGACGATGTTCACGCATACCTTTCTCCTTTTACCTTTGTAAGCTAGAGAGCATGAAAAAAGGAACCTGCCAACAGCAAGGTTCCACGAAAAATGGGTAGAGTCCACCCTTTCACCGTCTAACCTTAGCTGCCTCTCTGGACTGCTTTAAAGGTTTTTTTCTATTCTATTATTTATAGTAGGACTTGTCAAGCAAAAACTTGAAACTGGACTTCTATACCATTCAAAAATCAAGAGAAAAAGTTAGTCTAACGACTCTGTGACTGCTGGCTCGTTTGACTTTGATTTCCCTGTTCTTCTTGTTTTTTCTTTTCTTCTTCCTGTTTTTTCTTCTCAGCTTCCTTAGCCTCTTGCTTGGCTTTTTCTTCTGCTTCTTCTATCAGCTTATCCGCTATGGTATAGCTGTATGCTCCAGCCTCCATATCGACTACACTCGGTTCAGACAATTGTGGCTTGATTTTGCTGTAATAAGGCAATTTCTTGCTCAATTCTGATAGGGGAACCAAAATCTCATCTGTATCCAGCATGGTAATTTTTAAAAGATCTGCTGTTGCCTTGCTCGGCGCTAATTCGATTTTCTGGATTTGACTCTTGATATCCTCACTGATGGTAGACAATCCTGTTATCAGCTTTTTCACCTGCTGCTCATCGTTAAAGGTAACTGTCAGATAAGTCTCAGGCAAGTTTAAGCGATCAACAGGAGTTGACTCTACTGTACCACTAGAAAGAATTGGATAATACTCTTCACCAGACACATAATAACCAACAATATCAAATTCCTTAACCTCAATCGTAAAGTTAGTCGGAAATTGATAGTTAATCTTCGCTGATTCTATCCAATGATTGGACTTGATTCGCTCAGCGTATGTTTCCTTATCCAACAATAGAGCTAAAGTATAGTCACTATCTTGAATCCCAGAAGCCTGTTTGATGTCATCCGCCTGGGTGTTACTATTCCCCTTAACCTCGATATTTTTGATGGTCGAAAGTGGAGTCAATAGATAGACTGAAAGAAGGAGGACCAGGACACTGGGTACCAAGATACTCACAGCTCGCCAAATATGAACAGGCGCAATTTTAGGTTTGGCTGGTTTCTCTGGTTTTTCTTTTTTCTTCTTCTCTTTTCCCTCTTTGACTTTCCGGTCATCCTTTTGAGATTTTTCTTCTTTTTCGGATAGTTCCTTGCTTGGACTTGAGGCTTCCTCATCTGACTCACTCGATGATTTCTTGGATTCCTCCAATAGTTTCGAGTTGGCTTCCTTACGAGCTTGTTTTTCCTTTTCCTTCTCTTCAGCAAGGGCAGCTTCTTCCTCAGCCTTCTTCTTCAGGTATTCCTGGTTTCGTTTCTGCCATTCAGACAATTCTTGCTTCTGGTTTGATTCTTTTTTCTTATCCTTTGACATTGATATTCCTTATGCTAGGTCTTTTCTTAGTAGATCGTAAAAATCTGCAAGAGATTTCAATTCAGTCGAAGCTTTCATGCTAGCTTGGTATTGATCCTTGTGACTAAGCAAGTGACTGAGTTTCGCCTCCAAGCTTTCCAAGGTCAAGTCACTTTCTTGAAGTTCTTCTGCGTAGCCTTTCTTAACAAAATAGGCAGCATTTTCAATCTGGTCTCCTCGACTTGCTTCACGACCCAATGGTACGATGAGATGGAGTTTCGCCATGGCCAAGAGTTCGAAAATCGTATTGGCACCACCACGCGTTACCACCACATCTGCCATCTCCATCAAAGGTTGATAGAGATCCGTCACATAGTCGATACGGAAGAGATTTTGACTCAACTCATTGAGGCTAGAATCTCCAGTGAAATTGATAATATTGTAGCGCTCTGTCAGTTCTTGCTTATGGTCTGTCACCAATTGGTTAAAGACACGAGCTCCTGCAGAACCACCAACAAACAATACCGTTGGCAATTTAGGATCAAAGTGGGTTTGGATATCCACCAATTCATCTGGTTCTGGAGTATCTTGACCTGTTACCTTGGTCACTGCTCCCACATGTTCGACTTTTGCAAGACTAGCAGGTTGCTCAAAAGTAGAGTACATCTTCGTCGCAAATTTATAGGCGATTTTATTGGCGAGTCCCATAGATAGGTCCGATTCGTGAATAAAGACAGGCACTCCAGACACACGCGCAGCGATAACTGGCGGCACAGAGACAAACCCTCCCTTAGAAAAAAGAGCCTGTGGACGCAGTCGTAACATGATAAAGAGGGATTGGACAATTCCCCAACCAACTTTGAAGGCATCTAGCATATTTTGCCAAGAAAAATAGCGACGCAACTTCCCAGTCGCAATGGAGTGGAAGGTTACATTCAAGCCTGACTTGAGGATTTCTTGGTGTTCGATTCCATGCTTATCCCCGATATAATGAACTTCCCAGCCGTCTTCGATGAACTTGGGCATTAACAAAAGGTTGAGGGTGACATGTCCAACCGTCCCCCCACCTGTAAAGACAATTTTTTTCATATTATTCCTTTAACTCCGCTACTGTGTCGATAAAGAGGTCGCCACGTACTTCAAAGTTAGCATACATATCCCAGCTAGCATTGGCAGGACTGAGAAGAACCACATCTCCTTGAGTCGCGAGCTCATAGGCCTTGCGGGTCGCATCTGCAATATCTGTCGCATCCACATAAGCCACACCAGCCTTATCTGCTGCCCGTTTGACACGTTCTGCAGACTGACCGAGGATGACCATCTTCTTGAGCCCAGTAATATCTGGAACCAATTCATCAAACTCATTCCCACGGTCCAAACCACCTGCAATTAAGATAACCTTACTGTTGTCAAATCCTGACAAGGCTTTTTGAGTTGCCAAGATATTAGTTGATTTACTGTCGTTATAAAATTTGACACCCTTAATTTCATCTACAAACTGGAGACGGTGTTTAACACCACCAAAGGCTGAAAGAGTTTCCTTGATGGTTTGGTTATCCACACCACGGAGCTTAGCTACAGCAATAGTCGCAAGGGCATTTTCCACATTGTGGCTACCTGGAACACCGATTTCACTGGCTGCCATAACCACTTCTCCACGGAAGTAGAGTTGACCATCTTCCAAATAAGCTCCATCAACCTTTTCCTTTGTTGAAAAAGGTACAACAGTAGCTTGTGTTTTTGTGGCCAAGTCTTTTGCCAAGTCTTGGTTAAAGTTCAAAACAAGAAAATCAGCTACTGTCATCTTGTTCTGGATATTCCACTTAGCTGCCACATAGGCCTCAAAAGAACCATGATAGTCGATATGAGTTGGCATGAGGTTGGTAATAACCGCAATCTCAGGATGGAATTCTTGGACACCCATCAGCTGGAAAGACGAAAGCTCCATGACAAGCGTGTCCTTATCTGTCGCTGTTTGAGCCACTTGACTAGCAGGATAGCCGATATTTCCTGACAAAAGACCATGTTGGCCGGCAGCAGTTAAAACTTCCCCAATCATCGTCGTTGTGGTTGTTTTCCCATTTGAACCAGTGATACCGATAATTGGCGCATCTGAGATTAAGTAAGCCAACTCCACCTCAGTCAAGACTGGAATTCCCTTCGCCAAAGCCTTTTCAATCATGGGATTGCTATACGGGATACCTGGATTTTTCACCATCAGAGCGAAATCTTCATCCAAGAGCTCCAAAGGATGCCCTCCAGTAACAACCTTGATTCCTTCTTCTAACAGACTTTGCGCAGCTGGATTTTCTTCGAAAGGCTTGCCGTCATTTACTGTCACAATAGCACCCAACTTGTCCAACAAACGGGCCGCAGACTCACCAGACTTAGCCAAACCTAAAACAAGGACTTTCTTATTTTTAAATTGATCGATTACTTTCATGTCTCAAACTCCATTTCTACTTCTACTATTTTACCATTTTTATGGAAATAAAAAAGCCACAAAGTGTATTTGTGGCTCTTTCTTCTAACTTAATATTCTTTTATCATCTATGTGATAAATCGGTAACTCGAATAACTTGGTCCACTTGTTCCCAAATCAGAGGATTGTGGGTCGCAATAATAATAGTTCGATTCGGATTTTTTAAAGATTCTAGGATAGAAAGTAATTCCTCAGAGTTTTTGGGGTCTAAGGAAGCGGTTGGTTCATCTGCGAGAATCAAAGGTGGATCCTTTAAAATTATCTTCGCTAGTGCAACACGTTGTGCTTCTCCTCCTGATAATTCAAAGATAGGTTGCTTTAAATCTAAATAAGAGAGGTTAACACGGTTTAGAGCTTGTTTCATCAAAGAGATTTTCTCTTTTTCTTTCAACTTATTACCAACTAAACCCAGATTGAGATTCTCTTTGACGGTTTGGCTTTCAATTAAGCCAAAATCTTGAAACAAATATCCCAAGTAATCTCTAAAGAAAACAGAGGGCTTAATGTCTTTAAGAGAGGTTCCATCATAGATGATTTGCCCTTTGTCATATGGTTCTAATCGTCCAATCATATTCAAGAGGGTTGTCTTACCACAGCCACTTGTACCGATTAAGGCATAAATTTTCCCACCTTCAAATTGAAGATTAGTATCTGAAAATAGCTGACGGCTTCCAAATTTTTTAGATATATTCTTTAGTTCAATCATCCTATTTTCCTTTCATAATGGTCATAGAAACACGAGATTCTTTCTGTGCTTGACGGTAGAGAGTCAGTATAGCACTAACGAGGAAGATCGATAAAGTTACCAATCCAATCACCACATCCCGACTACTCCAAATAAAGAGACTCGCACCGAATACAAAACTAGCAAATTGACTAATCATATACTGAGCGTGCGTTTCAAAAAATCGCAAACCAGAAATTCGTTTAATCAAAATCTCACGACGGAATTGTTCAAAATAAAGAAGATTCACAGAATAAAAGAGTAACAAGGAACTGGCTATCCCCACAATGGCTCCTACGATTAAAGTTGCTGTTTCAGTTTGCACTTCATTATAACGAGTTAGATAAACACTTCTTCCTTCTTTAAGATAGGATACTTGCTCATAAATTCCAGCTTCCTTCAAGAGAGCTAGTCCACTCTCATATCCTTTGATAAAGAGTCGATTTCCAGCATTAATAGACCAAACAGATTTTGAAATGAAACTATCACCTGTAGATGTAGGAGTGAACACAACTAAAATCGGATCGGTTAAGTACTGGACGGATACTGGACTTTCACCGTTATTATAAACAAACCGCTTTTCTCCTGTTGGAAGATAGCTAACAATCGCTCTCATTTCATACTCTAAAGGAGCGTCTTGGTCCTCGCTTGATTTTCCGTAGTAGTTCAAACTTTCTTCAAAAACTTTCTTAAGTTCTGCTTCCTGTGAACGAAGAGATTCTGGTAATAAGAGTCCAAATTCCCCTTTTTGAAGATGAGCTAGTTTCTGTCTAGTCTCATTATTGACAGACACATTTTCCTTGTCCAAATAACTTGGACTGACATAGAGAACATTAGCATCTGGACTATAGGTATCCAGTGTCTCTCCCTGTTCATTTTTTCCTTGAGGATTTGCAAAATGAATGAGATTATCTTTTACAAATAGAGCCTGTTCTTCTTCGATTGCTTCCTTGGCAAAGGCATACCACTTGCTCTGATTTTCTGTATCTTTTACTCTATCACCTAAGCCAAAAGAAATCTGGTAATAGTCTGCTCTGTCCTGCCATGCTTGTTTTGAAATTTCAAGTTCTTTCAATCGTTGGTAAGACGTCAAACCTGTCTTAACAGCGTAGCCTACTGTAAAAACAGCTACTAACTGACACAATAGGGTTAAAGTCATCAAGCGTTTAAGGGGTAATCTTCCCTTAATAACGGGAACTAATGCTTTGTAACTCAAACTCATTATATAAAGGAGCATTAGTAAAATTGAAATACCCAATAAAAACAAAAGATAAAAACTAATCCCCAAACCATAGGTAGCTAACAAGATAGGATAAAACAAACCTTGACTAAAAAGAACGACTCCCCCACCTAGAAAGGAAAGGAGGGCTGATAGAAGGAGCCATTTGATATCAGTAGATAAAGAATGCCCCATGATGGATAAGAGAGTCTGACCAGAAAAGAGTTTTATACCTGCTGCTCTCATTTCCTTAATCCGAGTAATAATCACTAAAGCAAAGAAAGATAAGCCAAATATTGCTAAACTAATTAAAATAAGGGGAATTAGTAACATTCTAAAAGCAAGAGTATAGGGCGGTGTCTTTCGGTCAGGAATTGCTTTATAACCCAAATCTCCTAATTTATCGGCTAGCTTTTCTTTCGTCAAGGAGCCTGATAAAATGAGATAACTATTTAGTGGATCACTACGTTCACGACTTTCTTGGCTAGCTTCTTGGAATTCTTTTGGTAATGTTCCCTGACCATAAGTTGCATAAGTAAAGTGAGTCGTCCCATCCTTACTCGGCTCTACAATTCTTCTAGCTATCAAACTCTGTTCTGAGTTTACAAACTTCTCCAATTCCTGTTCAAATACCTCACGCGTCGGTTCCTGAGTATCTTTTTTGACACGAAGCAAAGAAACGGAATCATAGCTTGCATATAAATATTGTGGCGCACGTAGGACAATAATCCAAGCAAGGAAGAAGCTGAGAAAAAAAGTTGATAATAATATGAATAGTTTCTTCATAGTAGACTCCTTGTGGTGAAAATTGATTTCAGGAGGTAAGATTTCAGAGTATGAAATCGGTTTCTATTTATCGCAAATATATCACCATTATGATAAATTGTCAATAGATTTTAGCAAAATATAATTATATTTTTTTGGACTAACTTTTTAAACTTCTATAACAATATAGAGCTCTTAAAAAGTGGAAAAAAACTCACTTGAACAAAATATTTTTAGGTTTATTCCTTTTTGCAAGAAACGGAATCTTAGACTTTCCGTTGTGATAAAAATGCCTGAAAACAATAGATTTCAGGCATTCGGAAACTTTGAGACTATAGGCTCAAAGTTTAGGTATGGAATTTCGAAGAAAGTCGCTACCGTCCGTAATCACCTAAGGAAAGTCTTAAAAATCTTATTTTAAATCGAAAAAGAGAGCCGCAGCTCTCTTTCTTTTATCTTCTTTTACCCTTTTTTACAGGCATGAGTGTAATGTCTCTCAAGCTAAAGTAGGCAAGGACAAGCATGGCTATTGTGACAAAGAATTCTGTCGGTAATTGGAAGATTTGCAAGATGGACAACATCAGCAAAATCAAGAGTGCAACAACTACAAAGACCAAGATAACGATGTTGACTGTTCCTTTGATACTTTGGGGTGTCGCAAATACATAGAGTAGTAATAAGAGTATCCCTATGATTAAATAGACCATCTTTATCTCTTTCTAGCTGTTTGTTACTCAGCTGATTTTTTCTTCTTATTGGCTTTTTCACGTTCCGCTTTGTTGAGAATTTGCTTGCGCAGGCGGATTGATTCTGGCGTTACTTCCATATACTCGTCGTCGTTCAAGAACTCGAGTGACTCTTCAAGGGTCAAGATACGAGGTGTCTTGATAACCGCTGTTTGGTCCTTGGTAGCTGAACGAACGTTGGTCATTTGTTTCGCCTTAGTGATGTTAACTGTCAAGTCGTTTTCACGAGAGTTTTCACCGATGATCATTCCTTCGTAAACCTCAGTACCTGGGTTAACAAAGATCGTTCCACGTTCTTCGATAGACATGATTGAGTAAGTTGTAGCCTTACCAGCATCAATAGAAACAAGGGCACCACGGTGACGTCCACCAATTTCACCTGGAATAAGTGGCAAGTATTGGTCAAATGTATGGTTCATGATACCGTAACCACGAGTCATTGACAAGAACTCAGTTGAGTATCCGATCAAACCACGCGCTGGAACAAGGAAGACCAAACGAGTTTGACCATTACCAGTTGAAATCATATCCAACATTTCACCCTTACGTTCAGAAAGGCTTTGGATAACAGAACCTTGGTATTCTTCTGGAGTATCGATTTGAACACGTTCAAATGGCTCACATTTAACACCATCAATCTCTTTTACGATAACCTCTGGACGAGATACTTGAAGTTCATAGCCCTCACGACGCATGGTTTCGATCAGGATTGACAAGTGCAATTCTCCACGTCCTGAAACTGTCCATTTATCTGGTGAGTCCGTTGGGTCAACACGAAGGGAAACGTCTGTTTGCAATTCTGCCTGCAAGCGTTCTTCCACCTTACGAGAAGTCACCCATTTTCCTTCTTTACCTGCAAATGGTGAGTTGTTGACCAAGAAGGTCATTTGAAGTGTTGGCTCATCAATGTGAAGGATTGGAAGTGGTTCAATGGCATCTGTCGGCGTAATGGTTTCACCAACGAAGATATCTTCCATACCGGAAACAGCAATCAAGTCACCGGCTTTGGCTTCTTGGATCTCACGACGTTCCAAACCAAAGAAACCAAAGAGTTTTGTAACACGGAAGTTCTTCGTTGTGCCATCTAGTTTAGAAAGGGTAACTTGGTCCCCAACTTTCACACTACCACGGAAGACACGTCCGATACCGATACGACCTACGAAGTCATTGTAGTCCAAAAGTGACACTTGGAACTGCAAAGGCTCATCTGAGTTATCCACTGGAGCTGGGATATGGTCGATAATCGTATCAAAGATTGGTGCCATTGTTTTTTCTTGATCAGCTGGATCGTCTGACAAGGAAGAAGTTCCGTTGATCGCTGAAGCATAAACAACTGGGAAATCAAGCTGGTCATCATCTGCACCAAGCTCGATGAAGAGTTCCAATACTTCGTCTACTACTTCTGCTGGACGAGCTGATGGTTTGTCGATTTTGTTTACAACCACGATTGGAACAAGGTCTTGTTCCAAGGCTTTTTTCAATACGAAACGAGTTTGTGGCATGGTTCCTTCGTAGGCATCTACGACCAAGACAACACCGTCAACCATTTTCATGATACGCTCAACTTCTCCACCGAAGTCCGCGTGTCCAGGTGTATCCATGATATTGATACGAGTTCCGTTGTAGGCAACGGCTGTATTTTTAGCAAGAATGGTAATTCCACGCTCTTTTTCGATATCGTTTGAGTCCATCGCACGCTCTGCCAACTCAGTACGTGCATCAAGAGTTTCAGATTGTTTCAATAATTCGTCAACGAGGGTTGTTTTACCGTGGTCAACGTGGGCGATAATCGCAATGTTACGGATATCTTCTCTTAATTTTGTCATGATTTCCTCTAATATTTAAATTTTTATTTCTAACTGAACAATTATACCACAGTCTCATTCAAAAATCACAGTTCAGCTAAGTGTAAATGTTTTCACTTCGCTTTTCTAGTCAAGGCAACTCTTTTCAAAGTCAGAGACTTATGATAAGATAAGCTGGTATGCGTTTAGATAGATTATTAGCCCAAGAAAAGGTCAGTCGCAAGGCTATGAAACAGGCTCTATTAAAAAAAGAAATCCTAGTAGACGATTGTCCAGCCAGCTCCCTGGCTCAAAATGTCGACACTGGATTGCAGAAATTAGTCTTTCAAGGACGGCAAATCCAAGGCTACGAGCACACCTACCTCATGCTTCATAAGCCAAACGGAGTCGTTACAGCTAGCAAGGATAAGGACCTACCAACAGTCATGGAGCTCCTGCCACCTGACATCCAGTCTGACCAGCTCTATGCTGTCGGCAGATTAGACCGCGATACGACGGGGCTGCTCTTTTTGACAGACAATGGACCTTTAGGATTCCAACTCCTCCATCCCCAGCACCATGTTGATAAATCCTATCAAGTGGTGGTCAACGGTCTGCTCACACCAGACCATATCCAGTCATTCAAAGAGGGGATTGTCTTTTTAGACGGAACCACTTGTAAACCTGCAAAACTAGATATTCTATCCGCAGGCCCAACAGAGAGCCATGCCTCCATCACCATCTCAGAAGGAAAATTTCATCAGGTCAAAAAGATGTTCCTCTCAGTCGGTGTCAAGGTGGTCTCTCTCAAACGAGTTCAGTTCGGTGATTTTACGTTAGATTCAGAACTTGCAGAAGGGCAATACCGATTCTTAAACCAAGAAGAATTAGAGATGATTAAAAAATACTTAGAAAAAAGTGGATAAAAGAAAAAAAGCTTTAAATTTAAAGCTTTTTTGTTTATTGCTTATCTAAAAAATACTGCGACAGCTACAATTCTAAAAAATACTGCGACAGTTACAATCCAGTTAAGTACAGAAACCACAAGTCCTACGATATTGAGAATTTTTTCTGTTTTATAGTCTAGTCCAGATTCTTTTTGGTATGAAAAAGCCAAGACCAATCCTATGATCCCCAAAATCAGACCTACTATTGGAAATAGCAAACCAAGGACGATAGATAAGATACCTAAAATAAGTGAAGGTTTTTTCTTTTGTTGTGAATTCATATTATAAAATCTCCTTAAATTTATTATAAATGATGATACCTTAAGATACTAGCTTTATCTATCATTCGACAGTTTTTTAAAGAATCTTAGCTAGTCTTCACTTTCCCTTTCCAAGAATCCAACCCATAAGAAAGGATATAAATCTCAGAAAAACCTTGTTTTTTCAGATAAAGTGCTGCATTGGTCACTCGTTGTCCACGTTGGTTTTCGTAGAGAAGGACAGGTTTATCCTTGCGAAGGGCTGCAAGGCTTGACTTCAACTGATTTGAAGGAATATTGCGCGCACCAAGAATGTGTTTTCTGTGAAATTCTGCTGGTTCACGGACATCAATCAATTGCCCTTTCCGAATCAAGGCTTCAAATTCTGCATTATCCACAATCTTAGCCGCACGACGAATACGAAGGTAGTTATACCCCATCCATGCCGCCATCGCTAATACGATTCCCCACAAAAACCAAATTGTCATAAGTTCTTATCTCCATTTTTCTCTATGTAGTCTAATTCTATCTTGTGCTCTCTACGAAGAACAGCTTCCGCCTCTAGATAGTCTAGCTTATCCATCAGACCCGCATCATAGATCCGAGAGAGTTCGAGCTTCATCAGTTCAATATCATACAAGCGCTTCCCCATGTAAACAATAATGCCAAACTGTTTGAGAAATTGTTGCACATCATAGAATGTTTTCATAGCTTCCATTCTAACAGATTTTAGACTTTTTTTCAATACTGGACCGGCTCTTTCCCCCTATTTTCTTCGTCTTCATTGTCCATTCTTCCGCAAGTGTGGTACAATAAAAACATGAGAATTCAACAACTACACTATATTATCAAAATCGTCGAAACTGGCTCTATGAATGAAGCAGCCAAGCAACTCTTTATCACCCAACCCAGTCTTTCAAATGCCGTTCGAGACTTGGAAAATGAAATGGGCATTGAAATCTTTATCCGCAATCCCAAGGGCATTACCTTAACCCGTGATGGGATGGAGTTTCTCTCCTACGCTCGTCAAGTTGTCGAGCAAACTCAGCTTCTGGAGGAACGTTATAAAAATCCTGTCGCCCACCGCGAACTCTTTAGTGTTTCCTCTCAGCACTATGCCTTTGTAGTCAATGCCTTTGTATCCCTGCTCAAGAAAAGTGATATGGAAAAATA
>CAUVMH010000034.1:0-15908 GCA_963552835.1 uncultured Streptococcus sp.
TTCCTCTCCATCCTAATTCTTCATGTCCACCACCAAAAAAAATTAGTTGTATAAATAATAATGGCATCAGATAAATGGATACTTCATTTAATTCTAAGGAAGATACAGAAAATAGTATCAAAATTGCTAACAAATGAATAATGAAATAAATACTACTATTTTCTTTCTTACTAAATAAAAAATGTTTAAATTTTATATTATTACTTTTCAAATAAAAGCCACTTGCAATAGCTGGTCCAAGTGCACCTACTATATGTAATGTTCTTCCTATAATTGTTTCTAATCCAAAAATATGAGATTGCGTAAAGATAGCAAGAATCCCCCAAGCTATATAAGTAATTCCAAATGTACAATAAAGATAATTTTTTAAATTCTTTTTGTCAATTTCTGTCATTTTATCTTCCTTATTTTTATTATTTTATATGTAATATTTGTTACTGCTTCTTAGTTGCTCTCGATTATAACTACCTATATTCTATCATAAAAAACAAAAAAAGCCTTACAATCAAGGCTTTTGATTATCCCTTTCGTTACAAGGTTTCTAGGCTTTTACCAGCAAAGCTACACACTCAACGTGAAACGAGTGAACACCAAGTATGTCAAGTAGTTACGTTCGTATGTGGGAACATATCTATAAACCTTTTAACGATAGCATAAGGTTATCGTTAAAAAGTATCAGACAGATAAATTTAGATTTGTCATAATCCTAACCATTTTTATTACAACAACTTAGCCAAGTAATAACCATTAATTCGTAGTCTCAGCCACATTTATCAATCCAAGACCATCAAAGTAATCATACAGTTCACTATTATATTTTTTTACAATTTCACTAGCCCTTTTATTCCAAAAACTATATATACGTTGTATTTCATCAATACAACCTTTCTTATCTTTTGATATATATATTTCTAATGGATTATCTGATATTTTGTACCCTGACATACCATGAATTTCTAAAAAAGATTCATATGTAAACTTCTGAAAATACTCATCTGTATTTTTTATAACCCCTGAATATACTTTGTTTAAATACGAATCTAGAGAATCATAGCGATTGAGTTTTGCACTTGTTCTTCCATGACACATAGGAATAACCCAAAAATTAGCTAAACAATGATACTTAGACTGATAGTCAATTAATTCTTTAGGCCACTCTTCTTTTGGACTTCGTTCTTTTTGCGATCTATTACCCAAAATCACATTCGCAAGTGAATTAAATGAATGAATAGTATCTCCCATATAATTCTCATTTTTATATGTCCCATCTTCATTTAAAATTTCTACATTATTCCCCCCTAAAATGTCCTTATATACTATTTTATAGAAACCCACACTAAAATCTGACATGTCTTCATCCGGAGTACTTTTATATAACTGTGGGCTATATATAACATTATCTTTCAAACAAATTTTAGGGACATTTTTATCACATTTGATAGGAGTAAGTAATATTTTATAAACTGTATTTTCTTTTTCTGTCACTTTATTCCCCCATGTAAATTCTTATTATATCTTACATTTTTAATTCTTGTTGACTATATTTTATTATACCATATTTCGTACACTTCATAAATCACAAAAGGCAGAACCAGAGTTCTGCCATAAATAACCATTATTTACCTTACAACTTCAATCTCCACCTTGCTCTAAATCAAATTTTAAGGAATTGAAGTATTCTCTTTCTAATCCTAAAGATATGCCTATTCTGTTCGAGTCTCAGCTAAATATATTCCCCATTCAGCTAATTCTTCAGGCAAATCATAAACAGTTTTTCCATTACTCTCATAGAGTTCAGAGATTCCTGGTGAGGTCTTAGAAAAAGTTTTCCAAGCTGTCACTAGTTCTTCTACAAATTGAATATTATGAGGTTCAAAAAAGTCATTAAATTTCGATAGTTCTTCACTATAAATTGTCACAACATTATAGCTATCAAGCATGATCTCATCATGACTTTTATGCCAACCAAATCCAAACTGACTTAGTCCATCATTAATAAGCAAATCACCGTATCTAATCAACAGTGCTAGGCATTCCTCTCTTGAACATCCATCAATATAATAAACATCCTTATGGGATTCCTTGATAATATTCTTTGCTATTACTTTTTCTCTATCAATACTGACAGGCGATTCCAAAATAAAAAACAAGGGCTCGTCATGAATCGCAATAAAATGTTGAAAAACCTCTAATATTTTTTCTGCGTGTACATTCGCCGTCAAATGATGTTCAGTTAACTTTGCAAATGATTCAAATAGGTTTTCTGCCAAGCTAACTCGGTGACCTTTTACTAAATTCAACATTATGCGTTCTCCAAAGAATTTAAACAATATTCACATTTATAATTTCATTATACCATTAAACCCCTAAAAAGACTGCAACTTCACAGTCACAGTCTTTTATCTGAAAGCTAATTCATTCGTCTATAAAATGTGATAAGGACTATATTCAACTAATTCAATTAACTTTTTTCAACATGCAATAGTATCTGCTGATTAATGTTATAAAATTTTTGAATAGATTAAATACTTCTTCTTAATGTTTATTAGTTTATGTGTTTGTACGGATGAACGTATTTTATCATAAAAATTTTCATAGTAACAGTTTCAAAAGAAAGTCAAGACAGATCCGACTTTAATTCCATAGAACGATTTCAGATTGAATTAGTTATCATAAAACAGAGTGGCTACGTTTCTATTCCCACAACCTCCTTGTCAATGGAAACAACACTGTACCCCCTAGGGTTTATGGAAATAGATTGAGAACCTATCAGGTTAGCACATTAAGACACTCAACTTGTATTCTCACTCTGATACTTATCCCCTTTATAACAAAAAGTCTTGCTATCAAGGCATTTCTTATCCCTTTGTTACAAGGTTTTTACGCTTTTACCAGCAAAGCTACACACTCAGCGGTTCGGACTTACCGTATCATTTCGTCGGTTTCCCTCCTCATTCTACGAGTCCTATCCCATGGGCGGAGCATCTACTTCTACTTCGCTGATGCCTCAGCTCGTACAACAGTGATACCGCCTCAACATGATGCGTTTGTGGAACTCAAAAGGTTCGGGGAACCTTTTGAGGATTAACTACGTTTCACTAATAAACTCACACACTCGACGTGGTGCGTCTGAGGAAACAGATCCACCGGCTGGACTTTCTTCAAGTCATATCCAAACTCTTTGTAGAGTTTGATATCACGCGCCATGGTTGCCACATTACATGAAATATAAGCGATGCGGTCAGCTCCAGTTTGGCTACTTGCTTTGATAAAACTTTCGGTCAATCCCTTGCGTGGAGGATCAACCAAGATAACGGTTGGTTGGATACCTTCCTTGAGCCAGTTCTTCATGGCGTTTTCAGCTGTGTCACAAACATAGTGAGCATTGGTGATATTATTCAATGCAGCATTCTTTTGGCTATTCTCTACTGCTTCTGGAATCACTTCAACACCGTAGACTTCTTTGACATGCTTGGCGACTGATAAACCTATCGTTCCAATTCCTGAGTAGGCGTCAATCACCACATCATCTGCTTTTAACTCCGCAAAGTCAATAGCTGTTTGATAAAGTTTCTCTGCCATTTCAGTATTTACTTGATAAAAAGCTGGTCCAGCGATTTGGAAGTTATTGCCCAACATCTGATCCGTAATATAATCTTGACCATAAAGAGTCTTCCACTCCTTGCCGAAAATCGCATTGGTATTCTGGTCGTTGATATTTTGCATGACAGACACAATCTCTGGGAACTGCTTGATAAGTTGTTCAATCAACTGCTCCACTCGGAAAACTTTAGGACGTGTAGTCACTAAGATAACCATGATTTGTCCTGAATAGTGACCACGACGCACCACAAGATTTCGAATCAGGCCAGACTGCTCCTTTTCGTCATAAGGTTTTAAATCAAAACGACGAAGCAAATCTCGAAGAACTACCACAACTTGGTCAATGACAGGATCCTGGATGAAGAAATCTTCAAGGGGCATAAGGTCGTGCGAATTCTTACGGAAAAAGCCAGTTTCCAAGATACCATTCACTCGACGAACGGGCACCTGGGCCTTATTTCGATACTTAACAGGATTCTCCATACCAAGTGTTTCAGCAACCTCTACATCTCTAATGCCAGCAATCTTGTAGAGACTGTCTTTGACTTGCTTGGTTTTGAACTTAAGCTGCTCTGAATAGGCAAGATGCCCCAAGTCAGCAATTCCTGAACGTAGGTAAGCTAGGTCAAGGTCTTGATTACGATGAGGTGACTGAACAAGGTATTCTTCAACTTTTCCATAGCCGATCTTTTTATTGACTTTAAGGACACGCATAAGGATTTTCTCAGTTGGTAGAGCATTTTCTACAAAGAAAACCAAACCATCTACCTTAGCAACCCCAGCCCCTTCATGGGTCAAATCAACAATTTCAACTTCTACAATATCATTTTTCTTTAACATATTATTCACTTTCTATCAGCCAACAAAAAAAAGACGGCAACATTTCTGTTACCATCTATTATATCATGAAATGACCTAAGCACCAAAACTCTTGAAGAAGTTGACAATAGCTTGCCAAAGGGAGCTCAAAAAATTGCCCCCGTCTTCTAGCGCTTTATTGGCATCAAAGTTGAGGTTGATATTTTTGAAGCTATCTCCAGCTTGGGAGACAATGCTTTGCTTGAGATCATTTAGGGTTTTAGTGAAATCAGCATTGTTCAAAATGTCACTCTTTGAGAGGTTGAGGGCAAAATTGATGATGATGTTGACCTGATTTCCTGTTATAACCTGATCGAGTTTGTAGTTTTTTAGGGTGTCTTCAACAATTTTGCGAACATCCTCTTCTGTCAGATTTCCTTTGGCTTCTTTTGCCTTTGCGATTCCTGCCTTGATATCTGCCAAAGCGACATTGAGTTTATTGGCATCGTATCCTGACTTGTCCTTGTTCTCTGCGTTGATATCGGACAAGGCCTTTAGCTCCTCTTGAGCCAAGTCTTTATTGGCTTGCGGTACTTTGGCACCATTGGCCTCTAACGAGTAGTAAATCCCTGCTAGGGCGCTCTCTCCTGTAACTGGAATGGGAGCTGCAACTGTAATTTTGGCATGCTCCACTCCCAGCGTCACTGCTGCGTTACGGTACATATCTTGCGTCACCTTGGTGATATTTTCAGGCGTTTCAATCTTGACCTCTAGAGGCGACTTATCACCTAACTTTTGAATCTTAGCTGACGAATAGAGCTGTAGGCTAGCATCATTAGCTACATTCATAATTTTCGAATAGATATCAGGTGTCATAGTTTTGATATCTTTGGTGTCTTTTGATGCATCATAGCCAAGTTTGCTAAGAGTTTGATTTTTCTGGTCTTCAGTTAACGAAGAGCCAAGAACATATTCAGGTTGTACATAGGTTTCATCGATTACTTTTTGAACATCGGTTGCTGCGTGGACACTCGTCATAGCTATTGCGGCCCACAATACTGCAGCACTTGTTAGAAAGAATTTCTTTCTCATGGGATATTCCCTCCTTTACCTTTCTAGGGTAATAAAACAATCTTAAAGAAAACTTATAGTGAAAAAACACCTGGTCTAGCCAGATGTCGAAAAGAAAGTGAAACATTTTATGATGTAAAGGTTCAGTTGTACCTGTCTAGAATAGTAATAGTTTCCACCATTTACATAGAGTTCAGCTCCATGAAAGATAGAAATAGGGTGAATATAACTATAGGTTTTTCCAGTGGTATTGCCAAGGATTGGGGCAACAGTCTCACGGGAATAACGCTTGGCCAGCGCTAGTGTATTTTTCTTGCCATTCTGAGCGATAAAGTCTATATAGGCAGGTCCAAAATTATAGGCCTGAACAGCGGTCCAGGCATCTACCCCCTTGCTCTGAGCCAGATAGAGGTTATCTGTTAGAGTTTGAATCCCTTGACGAATACTGGAGGCATTGTCTTTGATGGTATTGGTAGCGCCACTAGCAGACTCACTAGACTGCATGACATCCCCTTCTTTTCCCTTCGTTTCGGTATAAATCATAGCGAGCACAAGCTCTTCATTGGCTGGAGTATCTTTTTCACTCAAGATTTCTCGAACCATGGGTTGATAAGTCATGACTTGTTTGACGTCTTGGTGAACTCGGTAAACTTTATAACCAGCAAAAAGGAAGACTGCTAGCACTAGCATTCTTCGTATAAATTTAAACATTATTTACTTTGAATATCCTCAATATTTTTGATTAAGATAGAATAGGTTCCATTGTCATTTTGGATAAACTCAACAGACTCCGCATCTTGATAGACGTTATTGGGAACGATGAGTTCGATTCCGTTTGACAAGGAAAGTTTTTGATTTTCAAATTTCTTGAGCTGACGACTGGCATCAATTTCATCGAACTGGACTGGTTCTGGTACGGCTTCCTTGACTTGGTCGATAAAACTTAGACGAGCTGTTAGATTGTTATCAAAAAGGTCATTAGCCAATTTCTCAGGTGACAGCTCATTGCTTTCTTCAAGATTGTTGAAAATAGCTGATTTGACCTTGGATTGAAATTGAAAATCATCTGTGTTAAAGGACTCAGCAATTCTCTGGGCTGTTTTTTCCAATTCCTTGATGGATTTCTTAGGAGAAATCTTAGGAGCGACAGCAAGAAGATTTTCTGAAAAATAGTTCAAAAAAGTTCCATTATACTTGATTCGTTTTTCGATCAGGTGGTACTTGCGACTTTGAAGATTGACGACCAAGGCCTCATCAGCTCCCGTTCCAAATCCAGGCAGGTTATTCTGAGTTAGCTTGATTGGATTATCAACTTCTCCTCCAAGGTGAGTCAAGGTTTCTCGCAGGGCAATTCGTAAGAAAGCGAAATGCTCTACACCTTCTTTAGAAAATTGCACAAAAATCAAGTCATTGGTCTTGAGGTTTTCAGAAATACTGAATTCCTCTTTCCAGAGATTAGCCAGTGTTACTGATGTCTCCAACAAATCGTCAGTAATGTGATTGAAGAAGGGATTTTCTTCTTCGAAAATCCCAGTCTTAGCTTCATCTGAATACACACGTTCAATTTTTTTGCGCAGGTATTCTTCGATTTTTGGCGTGATATTGAGAAATTTATCCGCTAGGAACAACTCCGTATCATCTGGGCTGAACTGATGGATAATAGCTTTCTTAATATAAATGTCCATAAAAGTATTAGTCCTCGTATAATGGGAAGGCATCTGTCAAAACTTTGACTGCGCTTCTCACTTCTTCTAAGACAGCCTCATTTTCTGCATTTTTAAGAGTTTTAATGATAAGTTCAGCCACTTTACTGCTTTCTTCTTCACCAAATCCACGTGCAGTGATGGCTGCAGATCCGATACGAATCCCACTTGTCTTGAATGGTGACAAGGTTTCGTAAGGGATTGAGTTTTTATTTAGGGTAATATTGACTTCATCTAGCAAGTTTTGAGCAACTTTTCCGTTTTCTACAACCTTAGTTACATCCACTAGGAAGAGGTGATTTTCAGTCCCTCCAGAAATGATACGGAAATCAGGATCTTGCAAGAAGACTTCAACCATAGCTTTGCTGTTTTTGATGACATTAGTAGCATATTCCTTAAAAGCTGGATCTAAAACTTCTTTGAAGGAAACCGCCTTAGCCGCCACAACATGCTCCAAAGGACCACCTTGAATACCAGGGAAAATAGCTGAGTTGATTTTCTTAGCTAGGTCCTCATCATTTGTCAAAATCAAACCACCACGAGGTCCACGAAGGGTTTTGTGGGTCGTTGTTGTGGTGATATGAGCGTATGGAACTGGACTAGGATGTAGACCAGCAGCAACCAAACCAGCGATATGAGCCATATCGACCATGAGCTTAGCCCCAACAGCATCTGCGATTTCACGGAATTTTGAGAAATCGATGATTTGAGAGTAGGCTGAAGCACCTGCTACGATTAGTTTTGGTTTTACTTCTTGGGCTTGTTTCAAGATGGCATCAAAGTCCAAGAGTTCTGTTTCAGGATCAACACTATAAGAAATGAAGTTGTAAGTTTGACCAGAGAAGCTTACAGGAGCTCCGTGGGTCAAGTGTCCACCAGCAGCCAAATCCATTCCCATGACGGTATCACCTGGCTCAATCAAGGCCATGTAAGCCGCACAGTTGGCTTGGCTTCCTGAGTGAGGTTGGACATTGGCAAATTTTGCACCGAAAATTTCTTTCGCTCGTTCAATAGCAAGAGTCTCTACCACGTCTACCACATCAGTTCCACCATAATAACGGCGTCCTGGGTAACCTTCAGCGTATTTATTCGTCAAGATAGACCCTTGAGCTGCCATAACGGCCTTAGAAACTACGTTTTCGGAAGCAATCAACTCGATATTGTTTTGTTGGCGTTCTTCTTCTTTGGCAATAGCATTCCATAGATCAGCATCGTAGGTTTTAAAATCATCTTTGTCAAAAATCATAGGTCTTCTCCTTTTATAGTGTGACTGGTCCTTTAGTTTGTTTTACAATAAGAAAATAAACTAAAAGATGCGAATAAACCGTTTCTGCATTTTATCACAAGTATAACCAACTTTTTCATAAAATGCATGAGCTCCCAGACGATGATCGGCAGAATTTAAGCGAATAAACTCATAACCTCGTCTTTTTGCTTCTTCTTCCAACCCTTGCAGTAAGCATTTACCGATACCATGCCCTTGAGCTTGAGGTGATACTGCTAAGGCTAAGATATTAAATCCTGCTTTAGAATAAAGGGATTCATAAACCTCAGCGTGAACATATCCCAGCAACACATGGCTGGCTGCATCCTCATAGCCAAGTAGGAAATGATGGGAATCCTGAGTTAGACTAGCCAGTTGACTAGCCGTGTCCTCTGGACTAAAAGTATAGCCCAAAGCCTCTTGGTTAATGTCACATATTGCTTTCACATCTGTTTCTTGCAAATCTCTTAGCATCTCATTCCTCCTCAAAAGATATCTCTGGCAACTGTACAAGAATATCCTCTCGCTTAATAGCTCCTTGGCGTAAGATTTTCACCTTTTCTCCAGACAAATCCAAAATAGTTGAATCCTGTCCTGTTAGAAAAGCATCGTCTTCCAGACCCAAAACCTCTTGGTCAAAATCTTTCAGAATTTCCTGAAAGGTTACTCCACTTGCCCGACCTGAGATGTTGGCAGACGGTCCAATCAAAGGACCTGTCTCTCGAATCAAATCAAGCGTAATGGGGTGACTCGGCATCCGAAATCCAACAGTTGCAAGACCAGAATTAACCCAATAGGGAACTCTGTCATTGGCTTCGAGAATGATGGTCAAGGGACCTGGTAAAAAAGTCTCTACAAGTTTTTGTAGATAAGTTGGTTGATTCTTTGAAAAGTGCAAGATATCTTCCAGAGAGGCAACATTGAGGTTAAGCGCCTTGTCTCTGGGACGACGTTTGAGTTGGTAAACATGGTCGACAGCTTTTTCATCTAGAGCCTTAGCAAAGAGACCATAAACGGTCTCGGTTGGTAGAACAACAGCTCCGCCCTTTTCCAACTCTTGTCTAATCCTGTCCATCATCAACTACAACCATCCTATCTTGATCAAATTGGTCCTTGAGTGTTCGTACTCGTTTTTCAGGAAGATATTTCATAAAAAACGCAGGAACGCTTTGGCCTTGCTTGTATCCAATTTCAAGGTAAATCTTACCACCATCTTTGAGATAGTCTTTTGCATCTTCCGCAATTCTGCGGTAAATAGCTAGGCCATCCTCATCTGCAAAGAGAGCTAGATGAGGCTCCGAATGCAAAACATTCAAACCGACCTCTGACTCATCTTCACGAGAGATATAGGGTGGATTGGATACAATTATATCATATTTTTCAGAAATTTCTGCAAAACAATCAGATTTTTTAAAAAATATATTAAGATTTTGATTTCTAGCATTCTCTGATGCAAGCTCTAAGGCCTCTTGGGAAATATCCGCTGCCGTCACTGACCAACCTGGTCTGTTTTTAGCTAATCCAAGAGCTATGGCCCCACTTCCAGTCCCAATATCTAGAATCTTAAGATTTTCCTCAGGATTTTCTGTGAGGATGAGTTCCACCAACTCTTCTGTTTCTGGACGAGGAATCAAAACTCGCTCATCCACTTTTAACTGCATTCCAAAGAAATCTGTATGACCGATAATGTACTGGGCAGGTATATGTGCTGCTAATTTCTTGTAAATTTCCTCCACAAACTTTTTTTCTTCCGCTGTTACTTCTTTCTGAAGGGCAAAGACAAAGTCTGTAAAAGATAGATTTTTTAGGCTACGATAGACAAAAGAGAGGCTTTCTGCTTCCTCTCCTTGTCTGATCAACTCTTCTTCAAAATCTGAAAATAATTGAGCTAATTTCATTATTTGTTTAATTCTTCTAATTTTTGTGTTTGGTCATAAAGAACCAAAGCATCCACAACTTCATCCAATTTACCAGACAAAATCGTATCTAGTTTTTGGAGGGTCAAACCGATACGGTGGTCTGTGACACGGTTTTGTGGGAAGTTGTAAGTACGAATACGTTCAGAACGATCCCCAGTACCGATTGTTGACTTACGCTCGGCGTCTTGTTCATCTTGAGCAATCTGAGCAAAATGGTCAGCAACACGCGCACGGATGATTTTCATGGCCTTCTCACGGTTTTTCTGCTGGGTACGTTCTTCCTGCATCTCAACCTTGATATTAGTTGGCAAGTGAACGATACGAACGGCAGTCGCAACCTTGTTGACGTTCTGACCACCAGCACCAGATGCGTGGTAAATATCAACACGAAGGTCTTTGGGATCAATATCGTATTCTACTTCCTCTACTTCAGGCATGACAAGAACTGTGGCAGTTGAGGTATGAACACGGCCTTGGCTCTCTGTCACAGGGACACGTTGCACACGGTGGGCACCAGACTCATACTTGAGTTTAGAGTATACAGATTGACCAGAAACCATAGCAACCACTTCCTTGAAACCACCAACACCATTCATAGAAGCTTCCATGACTTCAAAGCGCCAGCCTTGGGCTTCCGCATACTTTTGGTACATGGTTAGCAAATCCCCAGCGAAGAGCGCTGCTTCGTCACCGCCAGCCGCTCCACGAATTTCAAGGATGATGTTCTTATCATCGTTTGGATCCTTTGGAAGGAGCAAGATTTTCAATTTTTCTTCATATTCTTCTTTTTCAGCCTTGGCATCTTTGAGCTCTTGCTTAGCCATTTCTTCCAAGTCCGCATCTCCTCCAGACTCTTTAATCATCTCTTCGGCATCAATGATATTTTGGAGGACTTGTTTGTACTCACGGTAGGCTGTTACCGTATCACGAGTAGAAGCCTCTTCTTTTGAGAGCTCCATGAAACGCTTGGTATCAGACACCACATCTGGGTCACTAAGCAATTCTCCTAACTCTTCATAACGGTCTTCTACAGCTTGTAGTTGATCATAGATGTTCATTTTTCTTCATTCTCCTTATTGATTTCAGGGGCAAAATAATGTTTACGGCAAACTGAGATATAGGTTTCATTGCCACCAATCTGAATTTGTTCTCCCTCATAGGTAGGCTTCCCATCTAGGGTTCTGAGTACCATAGTCGCCTTTTTCTTACAGTACTGACAGATGGTCTTGATTTCTTCAATCTTGTCTGCTAAGAGCAAGAGATATTTTGAACCTTCGAACAACTCATTTCGAAAATCATTTTTCAAACCAAAAGCCATGACAGGTATGTCTAACTCATCAACAACACGAGCTAGGTCGTAAACATGGTGACGCTTGAGAAACTGAGCCTCATCGACTAGCACACAGTATGGTTTCTCAGGTAAGTCTCGGATATAACCAAAGATATCCGTCGTTTCCTCAATCGCAATGGCTGGGCGCTTCATACCGATTCGACTCGACACATAGCCAACACCGTCACGCGTATCCAGAGCAGAGGTCATAATTACAACTCCCTTTCCTTGCTCCTCATAGTTATAGGCCACCTTGAGAATCTCAATCGTCTTACCAGAGTTCATGGTCCCATAACGATAATACAACTGTGCCATGTTTCTTGCTTCACGTCCATTTCTAAATTTTTGCTACATTCTAGTATATCATAATTTTCTAAAGCTTTAAACGGCAAAATGTGGTAAAATAGAAGAAATCAAAAACTAGTGGAGGAAGCTATTATGCCATTTGTACGCATCGATTTATTTGAAGGACGCACGCTCGAGCAAAAGAAAGCTCTGGCTAAGGAAGTAACGGAAGCTGTTGTCCGCAACACTGGAGCACCTCAATCTGCTGTCCATGTCATCATCAACGACATGCCAGAAGGAACTTACTTCCCACAAGGGGAAATGCGCACCAAATAAACCAGCTTAAGCAGAATTGCTTAGGCTTTTTCAATCTCCAAGTACATCCATTGAAGAAATAGTTTAAATTTGTTACAATTTGAAGAGATACTTGGATACCATATCCTAAGAAAAGAAATACAAAAGGAATTAGTATGATTACACGTGAATTTGATACCATCGCTGCTATCTCTACTCCACTAGGTGAAGGGGCTATTGGTATTGTCCGTTTGAGCGGAACTGACAGTTTTGCCATTGCGCAAAAGATTTTCAAAGGGAAAGACTTGAGTAAGGTTGCTAGTCACACTCTTAACTACGGTCACATTGTTGACCCTCAAACTGGTAAGGTCATGGACGAGGTTATGGTTGGGGCTATGAAGTCTCCAAAGACCTTCACTCGTGAAGATATTATCGAGATTAACACCCATGGTGGAATTGCGGTGACCAATGAGATTCTCCAGCTAGCTATTCGTGAAGGAGCTCGGTTGGCAGAGCCGGGTGAATTTACCAAGCGTGCCTTTCTAAATGGTCGTGTGGACTTGACTCAGGCTGAGGCGGTGATGGACATCATCCGTGCCAAGACAGACAAGGCTATGAACATTGCTGTCAAACAACTAGATGGTTCCCTTTCTGATCTTATCAATAATACTCGCCAAGAAATCCTCAATACACTTGCTCAGGTCGAGGTCAATATTGACTATCCTGAGTATGATGATGTTGAAGAAGCCACTACTGCTGTTGTTCGTGAGAAGACTAAGGAGTTTGAGCAACTCTTGACGAATCTCCTTAAAACAGCACGTCGCGGTAAAATCCTCCGTGAGGGTATTTCAACAGCTATCATCGGCCGTCCCAACGTTGGAAAATCCAGCCTTCTCAACAACCTCTTGCGTGAAGATAAGGCTATTGTGACGGATATCGCTGGTACTACACGAGATGTCATCGAAGAATACGTCAATATCAACGGTGTCCCTCTCAAATTGATTGATACAGCTGGTATTCGTGAAACAGATGATATTGTGGAACAAATTGGAGTTGAGCGTTCGAAAAAAGCCCTCAAAGAAGCTGACTTGGTTCTTCTAGTTCTAAATGCCAGTGAACCACTGACCGCCCAAGACCGCCAACTCTTAGAAATCAGTCAGGACACCAACCGCATTATTCTACTTAATAAAACTGACCTTCCTGAAGCGATTGAAACTTCGGAACTACCTGAAGATGTTATCCGTATTTCAGTTCTTAAAAATCAAAATATCGATAAGATCGAAGAGCGTATTAATGACCTCTTCTTTGAAAATGCTGGTTTGGTCGAGCAAGATGCTACTTACCTATCTAATGCCCGTCATATTTCCTTGATTGAAAAAGCAGTTGAAAGCCTACAAGCAGTTAATGAAGGTCTTGAACTAGGGATGCCAGTTGATTTGTTGCAAGTTGACTTGACCCGTACTTGGGAAATTCTCGGAGAAATCACTGGAGATGCTGCACCTGATGAACTCATTACCCAACTCTTTAGCCAATTCTGTCTAGGAAAATAAGAAAAATCCATGATCGTTCGGTCATGGATTTTATTGTCTTTATTAGTAATCTGGTCTTAAGACTCCTGTTACGGTTGCCTTAGTTGCTTCGTAGTCGCCATCTACGACAACTTTGATAATGCGTTTAGCATCTTCTTCTGGTGCTGGAACTAGAGGTAGACGAGTTGGTCCAGCTTCAAATCCCATATAGTTAAGGACTGCCTTAACTGGAGCAGGACTTGGATAAGAGAAGAGGGCGTTGACCTTAGGAATGAATTTACGTTGAATAGCTGCTGCTTTCTTCATATCGCTTTCTGCAATGGCAGTGAGCATCTCGTGCATCTCATCTCCATTTGTGTGAGATGCAACAGAAATAACCCCATCCGCACCAAGGTTCATGGCATGGAAGGCATCTCCATCTTCACCTGTATAAATCAAGAATTCTTCTGGCTTGTGTTCAATCAAGTAAGCCATATTAGCCAGACTAGTACATTCTTTGACACCAATGATATTTGGATGGTCAGCCAAACGAAGCATGGTTTCTGGAGTTAATTCAACAACTACACGCCCTGGAATGTTATAAATGATAATCGGCAAATCCGAGGCATCTGCAATCGCCTTAAAGTGCTGATACATTCCTTCTTGAGAAGGTTTGTTGTAGTACGGTACGATAGCAAGACCAGCAGCGAAGCCACCAAAGTCTGCGACTTCTTTGACAAATTCAATCGAGTCACGTGTATCATTGGTACCTACACCCGCAATCAAAGGAACACGTCCATTGACAATCTTTTGTACAGCTGCAAAGAGTTCCAACTCCTCATCGTGGGTCAAAGTTGGACTCTCAGCAGTCGTTCCAGCTAGAAGAATGCCGTCTGTGTGATGGGCCAATAAATGCTCAATTAAGGCTGGAATAGCATCAAAGTTGATGGAACCATCCTCGTGGAAAGGGGTAATGAAGGCTGTGATGATTTTACACTCTTTTAAATCTTGATAAGACATGAAAACACCTCTCTATTTCAAAGAAGGAGTTCATCTGAACTCCTAAACGATATGACTATTTTAATTCAAATTTTAACTCAGCTGTTGGACGAACCAATCCACGTTCGTGAAGAGTTTCTGCAATCTGAACTGAGTTCCAAGCAGCACCTTTTAGAAGGTTGTCTGAAACAACCCACATGTGGATCCCTTTTTCTGCATCTAGGTCTTTACGGATACGACCAACAAAAGTATCACGCGAACCCACTGCATTGACGGCTTGAGGATAGATTTGGTGCGCTACATCATCCTCAAGAACAGCACCTGGAAAGGCTGCGATAGCTGCTTTTACTTCTTCGATTGGAGCCACTTCTTTTGTTTCGATATAAACTGACTCAGAGTGAGCTGACAAGACGGGAATACGTACACAGGTTGCAGATACTGAGATGCTATCATCTTCCATGATTTTCTTAGTTTCCTTAGTCATCTTCATCTCTTCGTAAGTGTAATCATTGTCAGTGAAGACATCGATTTGTGGAAGAGCGTTAAAGGCGATAGGGTAGTGTTTCTTGTCACCACCTGAAGGCAAAATTTCCGCATGCAAATCACGTGGATTCACACCATCATTCAAGACTTCACGAAGTTCACGTTGTGTTTCAAGAATCGCACCCATACCAGCACCAGAGACTGCTTGGTAAGTTGAAACGATGATGCGGTCCAAGCCCCATTTTTGGCGGACCGGTTCAAGAGCCACCATCATTTGGATTGTTGAACAGTTAGGGCAGGCAATGATTCCGTTGTGGGCATCAAGTGCATGGGCATTGACCTCTGGGACAACCAAAGGAACATCTGGATTTTGACGGAAATAAGATGTGTTATCCACTACTACCGCCCCAGCTTGAACTGCATATGGTGCATACTTAGCTGATGTCGAACCACCTGCTGAAAAGAGTGCAATATCAACACCCTCAAAAGCGGTCTCAGTCGTTTCTTCAATCGTAATATCTTGTTCTTTAAATTTCAAAGTCTTGCCTGCTGAACGTGCAGAAGCAAGTAAACGGATTTTATCAATTGGAAGTGTAGATTCTTCCAACATTTTTATCATCTGAGCTCCGACAGCACCTGTCGCGCCGACTA
>CAUVMH010000035.1:0-15554 GCA_963552835.1 uncultured Streptococcus sp.
GTGGTATTAAGAAAACGGTCTTGAATGGGGTTACCTTCTACTTCATTGATAATCAATATTATTTCTTCCGTGGCCATGTGTACGGTGATTTTGACGATGGTGAACGCTTTGCCTTTTTCCAACTGGCTGCTCTTGAAGCCATGGAACGCATCGGCTTTATTCCTGACCTTCTCCATGTTCATGATTACCACACAGCCATGATTCCCTTCTTGTTGAAAGAAAAGTATCATTGGATTCAAGCATATCAAGGAATCAGAACAGTTTTAACTATTCATAATTTGGAATTTCAAGGTCAATTTTCTGAAGGAATGTTGTGGGATTTGTTTGGTGTTGGATTTGAACGCTATGCTGATGGAACCCTTCGCTGGAATGATTGCCTTAACTGGATGAAGGCTGGTATCCTATACGCGGATCGTGTCTCAACCGTTTCTCCTAGCTATGCGCACGAGATTATGACCAGTCAGTTCGGCTGCGGTTTGGACCAGATTCTTCGGATGGAGTCAGGTAAGGTTTCAGGTATTGTCAATGGTATTGACGCAGATCTTTATAATCCTCAAACAGACCCACTTTTAGATTATCATTTTAATAAGGAAGATTTGTCTGGAAAAGCACAAAATAAAGCAAAATTGCAAGAGAGAGTTGGGTTACCTGTCCGAGCAGATGTTCCTCTAGTTGGGATTGTCTCTCGTTTGACCCGTCAAAAAGGCTTTGATGTTGTTGTAGAGAGCTTGCATCGTTTCTTACAAGAGGACGTTCAAATAGTCCTTTTAGGAACAGGTGACCCGGCTTTTGAACATTCCTTCTCCTGGTTTGCGCAAGTCTATCCTGACAAACTATCAGCAAATATCACTTTTGACGTCAAGCTCGCTCAAGAAATTTATGCAGCTTGTGACCTCTTCCTCATGCCAAGTCGTTTTGAACCATGTGGCTTGTCACAAATGATGGCTATGCGCTATGGAACTCTACCATTGGTTCATGAAGTGGGTGGCTTGCGTGATACGGTTCAATCCTTCAATCCTATCGAAGGAACTGGTACTGGATTTAGCTTTGACAATTTAACACCTTACTGGCTTAACTGGAGTTTCCAAACAGCCTTGGATGTTTATAAGTACCAGCCGGACGTTTGGAAAAATCTACAAAAACAAGCTATGGAATGCGATTTCTCATGGGATACAGCCTGCAAATCTTACCTGGACTTGTACCATAGTTTAGTCAACTAATAGATAAAATCGTATGATTCTTTCATACGATTTTTGGGCTGTTTAGAAAAGAGGAGAAGTGATGACTCAAGTAATGGGGCTCTGTGTCATGGATGTTGATGGCACCCTGATAGCAGAGGAAGTGATTGATTTTTTAGGAAGAGAAGCAGGTTGCGAAGCCGAAATTTCGCAAATTACAAGCCAGGCAATGCGAGGTGAACTGGATTTTAAAACAAGTTTAAGAGCAAGAGTGGCTTTGTTAAAAGGGCTTCCGATTTCGGTCTTTGATACAGTTTTCAAATCCATTCATCTTTCCAAGAATGCTCGGGAATTTATCTCCATTCTCCAAAAGAATGGCATCCTCGTCGGTTTAGTGTCTGGTGGCTTTACACCAATCGTTGAGAGATTAGCAAAATCCCTTGGTATCTCCTATTTCTCTGCTAACCAGTTGGAAGTCAAAGACGGTTTTTTAACAGGAAAATTAGTTGGTGAAATTGTGACAGGTCAAGTAAAAAATGCTACTCTTGAGAAATGGAGAAAGGAATTAGAACTACCCAAAGAAAGAACGATTGCTATCGGTGATGGTGCCAATGACCTCTTGATGTTAAAGACAGCAGGCCACGGTATAGCCTTTTGTGCCAAAGAGGTCGTAAAAGCAGAGATAGCTTGTCATGTAGATACGAGGGATTTTTTGGAAGTTCTTCCTTTGATTGATTTCTTAGAATGAGAGGGAACTATGAAAATTGTAATCGCACCTGATTCTTTTAAAGAAAGTTTGACAGCAGAAGAGGTCGCTCAAGCTATAAAAAAAGGCTTTGAACAGTCAATATCGGATGTAGAATGTCTGCTCTGTCCTGTTGGTGATGGTGGGGAAGGAACTGTAGATGCTATTCGCCATTCTCTTGAACTCGAAGAAAAATGGCAAGAGGTGACGGGGCCTTTTGGGCTAAAAGAATCAATGCGCTACTTTCAAAAAGATCAAATAGCGCTCTTCGAAGTTGCTGACTTGGTTGGTCTTGGAAAGATTCCGCAGGAGAAACGAAACCCCCTCCACATCCAAACTCGCGGTATCGGAGAATTGATTCGCCATCTCATTGATCAAGGAATGAAAGATATCTATGTCGGCGTTGGCGGTACGGCTAGTAATGACGGTGGGATAGGCATTGCTGCTGGTCTGGGTTATTGTTTTTATGATAAGAAGGGAAAGGAATTACCAGCTTGCGGTCAGACTTTGCTTGAGTTCGAGTCAGTTTCAGACAGTGAGTTGCATAGGATTCCTGAAGATGTGAAAATTCGCATTTTAGCAGATGTCGTGAGCCCTTTATGTGGTCATCAAGGAGCGACCTATACATTTGGAAAACAAAAGGGCTTGGATCCTGCTTTATTTGAGACAGTAGATCTGGCTATGCAGCGGTTCTATGAAAAATTATCGCCTTCTACCCTATTTCTTAAAGGAGCAGGGGCAGGTGGGGGTATTGCTGCTGGACTCTGTGCCTTTGCTAAGGCCTGTATCGTATCTGGGATTGATACTTGCTTGGATTTGATAGACTTTGACAAGAAAGTTGCAGGTGCTGACTTGGTTATCGTTGGAGAAGGCAGACTGGACAGTCAAAGCTTTGCTGGAAAAGCTCCTATCGGCGTAGCAAAAAGAACCCCTAACAGAGTTCCAGTTATTGCTATTTGTGGTAGTCTTGCTGACGATTTGCCTCCCCTACCATTTGAAAATATAGAAGCTGCCTTTTCCATTTTAGAGAAATGTGAACCTTTAGAGAATAGTTTGAAAAATGCAAGTCTCTATTTGGAGCACACAGCTACTAATATCGGTCATTTATTAAATATGAGGAAGGATTAACCTAACCATTTTTTCCAGATGGATTTTTTAGGTGGCTCTGCCTTTTTCTCCTCCCAGAGATTCGAGAATGCAAGTCTAAGGTCTTTTTCATCTACTTGAACAGGTTCGTTCGTGTGAATGACAAGGCCGAAAGGAGAGGTGATATGATCATCTGAAACAATAGTCGCCTGGCAGTTGCTTTCCTTTGCTTGTTTTAAGTAAAAGACTTGTTTGTCAAACTCGATATTTGGTGAGATTTTCACAAAAAGTTCCTCTACCTTTTCTTGAAAATCATCTAAAATAGAGAAAAATCCATGTTCTAATTCAGGACTATTGGCAGTACTGATATCCGCGTATCCAAGAACTCTTTCCTCGAAAGTACCGAGGTAGCGGCTTTGTTCGTCAGGGTTTAATTTCGGCCCACCATGAGCTTTTTCTAGTAGTTGTTTTGATAAATCTGTCATAAAAACAGTATATCACAAAAATCGCATGAAAACAGACGAAAGAAAGCGATTACTTTATAAAGTTAAGGAAAATTTGCACAAAGATAACGTTTTTTCTTGAAAAACGCTTATTTTTAAGGTATCATAGAGGTGTAAAAAATTTAACTCAAAGGAGAGTAAAAAATGTCAATTATTACTGATGTTTACGCTCGCGAAGTCCTAGACTCACGCGGTAACCCAACACTTGAAGTAGAAGTTTATACTGAATCAGGTGCTTTCGGACGTGGTATGGTTCCATCAGGAGCTTCTACTGGTGAACACGAAGCAGTTGAACTTCGCGACGGTGACAAATCTCGTTACGGTGGTCTTGGTACACAAAAAGCTGTTGACAACGTAAACAACATCATCGCTGAAGCTATCATCGGCTACGATGTACGTGACCAACAAGCTATCGACCGTGCTATGATCGCACTTGACGGTACTCCTAACAAAGGTAAATTGGGTGCAAACGCAATTCTTGGTGTGTCTATCGCTGTAGCTCGTGCTGCTGCTGACTACCTTGAAATCCCACTTTACAGCTACCTTGGTGGATTCAACACTAAAGTTCTTCCAACTCCAATGATGAACATCATCAACGGTGGTTCTCACTCTGACGCTCCAATCGCTTTCCAAGAATTCATGATCGTACCTGCTGGTGCACCAACATTCAAAGAAGCTCTTCGTTGGGGTGCTGAAATCTTCCACGCTCTTAAGAAAATCCTTAAATCACGTGGTTTGGAAACTGCTGTTGGTGACGAAGGTGGATTCGCTCCTCGTTTCGAAGGAACTGAAGATGGCGTAGAAACTATCATTGCTGCTATCGAAGCTGCTGGATATGTTCCTGGTAAAGACGTATTTATCGGATTTGACTGTGCTTCATCAGAATTCTACGATAAAGAACGTAAAGTATACGACTACACTAAATTCGAAGGTGAAGGAGCTGCTGTACGTACTGCTGCAGAACAAATCGACTACCTTGAAGAATTGGTAAACAAATACCCAATCATCACTATCGAAGATGGTATGGACGAAAACGACTGGGATGGTTGGAAAGCTCTTACTGAACGTCTTGGTGGTAAAGTTCAATTGGTTGGTGACGACTTCTTCGTAACAAACACTTCTTACCTTGAAAAAGGTATTGCAGAAGGTGCTGCTAACTCAATCCTTATCAAAGTTAACCAAATCGGTACTCTTACTGAAACATTCGACGCTATTGAAATGGCGAAAGAAGCTGGTTACACTGCCGTTGTATCACACCGTTCAGGTGAAACTGAAGATTCAACAATCGCTGACATCGCAGTTGCAACTAACGCAGGACAAATCAAGACTGGTTCACTTTCACGTACAGACCGTATCGCTAAATACAACCAATTGCTTCGTATCGAAGACCAACTTGGTGAAGTAGCTGAATACCGTGGATTGAAATCATTCTACAACTTGAAAAAATAAAATAGTTCAGTGAACTATTTTATCCCGAACCTTGAAATTCAAAAGTTCGGTCGTTGATTTAGCAACGTTTTAAGCCCCTCGGATTTTATCCGAAGGGCTTTTTTCTATTCAGAGGGAAAAAAGGGGGCAGAGTTTATGGTATAATAGACAAAAACACTTGTATTAGGAAGAAATTATGTCTAAAGAGATTGATATTGAGTATTACCACCGACTAGCCTTGCAAAAGCAGAAGGAGCACCGCAAAGTTTTAGCAAATCTAAAGAAAAAACCTCCTAAAAACTTAGATAAGATTGCCCAGCAGATTCACCAAGAAGTTTTTGCTGAGATTGATTGTACCGCCTGCGCCAACTGCTGCAAAAGCCTGGGACCCGATTTTAAGGAAGCGGATATTACACGAATTGCCAAGTATTTTAAGATGAAATTACCAGCTTTTGAAGCAGAGTTTCTCCAAGTGGATGAGGATGGTGACAAGGTCTTTCAGTCTATGCCCTGCCCATTTTTATGTGATGACAATCTCTGTTCAATTTATGATGTTCGACCTAAGGCTTGCCGCGAATTTCCTCATACAGACCGTAAAAAGATCTATCAAATCAACCATTTGACGATTAAGAACACCTTGACCTGTCCTGCAGCCTATCTCTTTGTTGAGAAATTAAAGGATAAGTTATAGAAATTTACACCTTTAGATCTTGTACAAAGATTCTGGGGCGGAAGTATCTGATATCTGTTAGACTTTAATCAGGAGGTGAAAAAGAATATGATGCATCAATTCAATCGAACCATGGAATATCTGGAAAGCAAGTTGGACGCAGAAGTGGATTTGCAGAAATTCCAGCAGCTATCGGGCTATTCTTATGCTCTCTTTAGCAGGCTCTTTTCCATCCTAGCAGATACGACTTTAGCAGAATATTTGCGCAATCGCAGGCTGTCGGAGGCTGTGATGGACTTGCGGGAAGGTTCTGAGAAGGTCATTGACATAGCAATGAAATATGGCTATGAGTCTGCGGATGCTTTTAGTGCGGCCTTTAAGAAATTCCATGATGCAACTCCCTCAGAAGTTCGAAATGGAAAACCTTATCGGGTCTTTCCTAAGCTTCAATTATCCTTAAAAATCACAGGAGGAAAGAACATGGATATCAAGATTCAAAAGAAGCCTGCATTTATCGTGGCAGGCGTCCTATTGGAAGCTATTGACAATAGCAAATGCCCGTCTGCTTGGGATCAACTCTATGCCCATCACAGTTTTGAAATGCTAGAAGGTTTGGGTAGTGGCCAATCCTTTGGCGTCTGCTCGGATGTCAAAGAAGGCGAAATCATCAACTACATGGCTGCTTATGATGTGACGGATAAAGCTAAATCAGAAGAACTAGATCTGTCCATCAAAGAAATTCCAGAAGCTGAATATGCTATCGTTCCTGTCAAAGGCCCTATACCAGCTAGCATCCACAATGCTTGGAAGTATGTTTTGGAGGTTTTTTTCCCAGAAACAGGCTATCGCCACTCAGGAGCGCCAGACTTTGAAGTCTATACTGAAGGAGATATGTCGTCACCAGACTATCAAATGGAACTCTGGATACCAGTAAGCAAGGACTAGATAATTTTCTATTTTTTATAAAGATGGAAAGCTGACTCTGTAGAAGGTATATTTTACAGAGTTTTTTCTTTATTTGAAAATAACTTATGAAAAAAGGATTACAATTCAATTTAAATTTAAGTATAAAGAAATTCATTTCTATAAATCAAACATACCATAATTTTTGTTTGGATTTTATGGGGTATGCGAATAGTTTTCTCGGTATAATAGTCCCATAGAAGATAAGGAGGCATGGATATGCAGATGTATTTTGGAGATGTGTCACTTTGCTATAGTTATTCATTGGCAATGGCACTGGATGCCTATGGTTATGACTTTAAAGCAGATTTTTTAGAGGCAATCATGGCGATGGGAAATGGCGCTAGTATCGTAAAGGAAGATGACCAGCACCCTCTAGTATTCTTTGATAATGGAATGCCAGATCTTTCCATCTCTCATTCCTTAAAAATACTTGGATTTGACTATGAAGACTTCTATCTAAAAGATGGATCGGAAGTAGATTTGGAAGAGGTTAAAGGAAAGTTAGTAACCTTTCTGTCCAATGGTCCTGTTGTACTGGGACCTCTTGATATGGGCCATCTGTCCTACAATCCCAACCACACAATCCTTTATGGTGTAGATCACTTCGTAACCGTGTATGATATTGATGATCAGTATCTCTATTTGCATGATCCAGCTGGTTTTGCCTGTATGAAGGTTGCTTTTAATGACATATTAGAAGCTTGGAAGGCGGAGGCTATTGACTATAAGCGTGGAGCTTACTCCATGTGGGGAAATTTTAAGAAGGTCAAGAGTCCTAGTCAGACTGAAATCTATCAGGAAACAGCAAGGATTATGAAAAACCGATATTTGAATGGTCAAAATGGTGTTTTGGAATGCTATGCAAAATCATTTGCTGAAAACGGCTTAAATACCAAGCAAAAACAATTGCATCAGTATTTCAGCTTTAAACTTGCAGCTGTTCGAAATCTCTATCTCAGTAGGTTCTTAAAAGACCATGATCCAGAAGGGGCAAGATTCAAAGAGGAATTGGCTACTCTATTTGGCCGAGCCCATCTTTCATGTTTAAAAGAAGATTATCAAGAACTATCCCACTTGCTCTATCAGATAGCAGAAGTGGATGGTCGCTTTAGAGATTTATATGTAAACTAGTGACTATAAGCATAAAAAATAGTTAGTAAAAGCAGTTTTTCGTAAAATGAAGAACTGCTTTTTGATTATGGTTATGGTATAATGAAGTAAGAAAATAGCTTATTCTACTTAAAAATGAAGGGAGAACTCCTATGCCTAGACCAAGAACGAAAGAGGAATTAGTGCTAGCCTCTAAGGAAAACTATGAAAAGCTCAATCACTTTATCTCTAAATTAAGTGAAGAGGAACTACAGACTCCTTTTGATTTTTCAAAAGACCAAAAGAAAAAAGAAGCTCACTGGAAAAGAGATAAAAATCTAAGAGATGTTCTGATCCATCTCTATGAATGGCATCAGTTACTTTTGACTTGGGTACATTCTAATCAAAAGGGACATGAAAGACCTTTTCTCCCTGAACCTTATAATTGGAAAACTTATGGGGAAATGAATGTCGCTATTTGGAAGAAGCACCAGAAAACGTCTCTAGAAGAAGCGACTAGGCTACTAGAGCAATCACATAAAGAGGTTTTAGAGTTGATGGAAGGCTTCAGCAATGACCAACTCTTTACCAAAGGTATCTATAAATGGACGGGTGGGACAAGTCTAGGTTCCTACTTTGTCAGTAGCACCTCCAGTCACTATGATTGGGCTCTGAAAAAGCTCAAAGCTCATCAGAGAAATTGTAAGAGTAGCTAGTTGAAGTGCTATTGAAATTCACCAAAGGTTATTCTAAGCTTCGAATAGCTTAGTTCTCGTGATTTTTTAGCTCTTCTAGCTTTAGAATCCTTCAAAAATTAAAATTTAAGGCTGTCATAGATTTAGAACAGATCTAAAACATATATATAAATGCAATTCTAAACTTAGAATTGCATTTATATTAGAGTAATTGGACTGTTCGACGTTTAGAATGCCTTGACTCTGAAAAATGTTGACTAGAAAATGGATCGAATGGCTTTTTTCTGATATAGATGATAGATAGATGGGGGAGATGATGAACATACAAAAAGAGAAAGTTAGAAAAGAGTTGGGGTCCCTCTGTTTGGGAGAACTTGCAGCCATCCTATCCTTTTGGTTGTGTTTTTTCCTTTTGAAAAATCGGCTTGGTGATTGGAGGAGTCTAGTCACCATTCTCTATCCTTTATCTTTACTGACATTTATACTGCTTCAAGGTTCAATCTATTGGGCGATTTTGATTACAAGACTGTCGAATCCCCAGTTCGGAAGCGGTAGTGTCCCCAAACTATATAGTGGTTTCAGAATACTAGATCTTATTTTACTTATTTCAGGCTTTCCTTTTATAGTCTGGAATACACAGAGTTTCCAAGTGGCTATCTTAGCTACATTGATACAACTTTTTGCTCTTATCGAATGGGTTAATTATTTCCTCGTACGCTTATCCTATAGTCTGAATCCTCTTGTTTTATGGAAACGAATTACCAAGGGAAAACTTGAAAAAAGCAGAATAGCCAAGGAGTTGGGATAGAGACGAATAAAGAGTTTACCCATTCGTTTTGTAATATGCTATAATAAATCTATCAATTATTTTAACAACTACTTTAAGTGAGGTAAGTATGCAAATTAACTATAAGAAGACAGAAATCAGATATTGTTATATCTAAACCGTCAGCCATTGAAGTAGGAAAATACTTGAAAACGTGGAAAAATCTTAAAAATTATCAGTTGCAAGAAGATGCTTTAGATAAATTATTTTTTGAGCTTTTACCAATATTTTTTCAGTTTATCCAGTTGCAGAGCATATTCTAAGTCTTAAAATTGATGAGAGGTTGAGACAAGGTGATGTAACTTTAGTCAAGGAAATTCAAAATGTTACTATTAATGGAGTCACTAGAAAGTTTTATTCTTTTTCTACCAAATACTGTTCTCATCATAATCCTAACGAATACCCTATTTATGATAGCTATGTAGAAAAGGTATTAAAATATTTTAGAAAAACAGATAAATTTTTTAACTTTAAGAATGCAGACCTAAAAGATTATCAAAAATTTAAAAATATAATTATTGCTTTTAGAGAATACTATGGATTAGAAGAATTTAATCTTAAAGAAATTGAACAGTACTTATGGCAGTTGGGAAAAGAATATTTCCCAAATAAATATTAGCGACTTTTTCTCACTCAGAAAGGAAAACCATTAAATTGCCCTACAAATTTTTACTCTTCGACCTTGACCATACCTTGCTTGATTTCGATACTGCTGAGGATGTGGCTCTGACGCAACTTCTAAAAGAAGAAGGAGTTGCGGATATTCAAGCCTATAAAGACTATTACGTTCCGATGAACAAGGCTCTCTGGAAGGACTTGGAGCAAAAGAAAATTAGTAAACAAGAGCTGGTCAACACGCGCTTTTCTCGTTTATTTGCTCATTTTGGACTGAAGAAAGACGGTACGTTACTTGCTCAGCGTTACCAATTTTATCTCGCTCAGCAGGGACAAACTCTTTCGGGAGCTCATGAACTCTTGGACAGCCTCATCGAGAGAGATTATGAGCTATACGCTGCGACAAATGGGATTACTGCCATTCAGACAGGACGTTTGGCTCAATCAGGTCTAGCTCCCTATTTCAACCAAGTCTTTATCTCCGAGCAACTGCAAACACAAAAGCCTGATGCACTATTCTATGAAAAAATCGGTCAGCAGATTGCAGAATTTAGCAAAGAAAAGACGCTGATGATTGGAGATTCCCTGACAGCTGACATCCAAGGTGGCAATAATGCTGGTATCGATACTATCTGGTACAACCCTCATCACCTCGAAAATCACACACAAGCCCAGCCAACCTATGAAGTTCATTCTTACCAAGACTTGCTGGATTGTTTGGATAAACTGTAAAAAGTGGTTTAGATAGCCACTTTTTGCTATAATAGAAGCAGTAAAAACGAAGGAGTTGGCGATGCAACACTCATCTTGGCATGCTTTGATTAAGGAGCAATTACCTGAGGGGTATTTCGGGAAAATCAATCAGTTTATGGATCAGGTCTATGCTCAGGGAACTGTTTATCCACCTAAGGAAAAGATTTTTCAGGCTCTATTGACTACACCGCTTGAAGAAGTTAAGGTGGTGATTCTAGGGCAAGACCCCTATCACGGGCCAGGTCAAGCTCAGGGCTTGAGCTTTTCTGTACCCGATGCTATTCCAGCCCCGCCATCCTTGCAAAATATCTTGAAAGAATTAGCAGATGACATCGGAGTTAAGAAATCCCATGATTTGACGGCTTGGGCTGAGCAAGGAGTCTTACTTCTCAATGCTTGCTTGACCGTTCCTGCTGGGCAGGCCAATGGTCATTCTGGACAGATATGGGAGCCCTTTACAGATGCTGTGATTCAGGTGGTCAATAATCTGGATAGGCCAGTGGTCTTTGTACTCTGGGGCGCTTATGCACGCAAGAAGAAGTCCTTGGTTACCAATCCTCACCACTTGATTATCGAATCAGCCCATCCCAGTCCTTTATCTGTTTTCAGAGGATTTTGGGGTTCCAAGCCTTTTTCCAAGGCTAATGCATTTTTAAAAGAGACAGGACAAGTGCCAATTGATTGGCTTAGATAAGGAGAGAATATGCCTCAGTTAGCGACGATATGCTACATTGATAACGGAAAAGAACTGCTCATGCTGTATCGTAATAAGAAGCCGAATGATGTCCATGAAGGTAAATGGATTGGTGTAGGTGGTAAGCTAGAGCGAGGGGAGACTCCACAGGAATGTGCAGCGCGTGAAATCCTCGAAGAAACAGGTCTCAAAGCCAAGCCTGTCCTAAAAGGCGTTATCACTTTTCCTGAGTTTACGCCTGATTTAGACTGGTACACCTATGTTTTTAAGGTGACGGAGTTTGAAGGTGACTTGATTGACTGCAATGAGGGAACATTAGAATGGGTTCCCTATGATGAAGTCTTGAGCAAGCCAACTTGGGAGGGTGACCACACCTTTGTTGAGTGGCTTTTAGAAGATAAACCCTTCTTTTCAGCAAAGTTTGTTTATGATGGGGATAAATTGTTGGATACTCAAGTTGATTTCTATGAATAAAGGAGAAAGCAGATGTTACTAATCAAAAATGGTCGTGTAATGGATCCCAAGTCTGGTTTGGATCAAGTGTGTAATGTTTTGGTCCAAGATGGGAAAATTGTCAAAATTGCGCCTGAAATTAAGGAAGAAGGAGCAGAACTGATTGATGCTACGGGTCTCGTGGTTGCACCTGGACTAGTGGATATTCATGTTCACTTCCGTGAGCCTGGTCAGACCCACAAGGAGGATATCCATACTGGTGCTCTAGCAGCTGCTGCAGGTGGTTTTACAACGGTCGTCATGATGGCTAATACCAATCCAACCATCTCAGATGTGGAGACTTTGCAAGAAGTTCTTCAGTCAGCTGCTAAAGAGAAAATCAATGTTAAGACGGTTGCGACCATTACTAAGAATTTTAATGGCCAAGACTTGACTGACTTTAAGGCGCTTTTAGAAGCAGGTGCCGTTGGTTTCTCAGATGATGGTATTCCACTTGAAAGCAGTAAGGTTCTCAAAGAAGCCTTGGAAACTGCTAAAAAACTTGGGACCTTTGTTTGTCTACACGAGGAAGATCCCGGCTTGAACGGCATTCTTGGCTTTAACGAAAACATCGCTAAAGACCACTTCAAGATCTGTGGTGCGACAGGGGTAGCAGAATACGCTATGATTGCGCGTGATGTCATGATTGCCCATGCAACTAAGGCCCATGTTCATATCCAGCATTTGTCTAAGGAGGAAAGTGTCAAAGTAGTAGAGTTTGCTCAAGGTTTGGGGGCCAAAGTCACAGCAGAAGTGGCACCACAACATTTTTCTAAGACAGAAACTCTTCTTTTAACTCAAGGTAGCAATGCCAAAATGAACCCTCCGCTTCGTTTGGAATCAGACCGTCGTGCCGTTATCGAAGGTCTCAAGTCAGGTGTTATCACAGTTATCGCGACAGACCACGCGCCTCACCATGCAGATGAGAAAAATGTAGAAGATATCACCAAAGCGCCATCTGGTATGACTGGTTTGGAAACCTCTCTTTCTCTTGGTTTGACTTATTTGGTGGAAGCTGGTGAACTAAGCTTGATGGAATTACTAGAAAAAATGACTGTTAATCCAGCTAAATTGTACAACTTTGAAGCAGGCTACTTGGCTGAAAATGGTCCAGCGGACATCACTATCTTTGATGACAAGGCTGATCGGACTGTTGGTCCAAACTTCGCTTCAAAATCAGCCAATTCTCCATTTATCGGGGAAACTTTAAAAGGGCAGGTCAAATATACTATCTGTAAGGGACAAATCGTCTATCAAAACTAGATGGGATTCTGCTCTATAAACTATAAGAATAGAGAGCATATATGTATCCAACCCATCAATTTAAAGATAAGTTTGTCTTATTTCTTAAGATATTTTTCCCTATCCTGATTTATCAATTTGCCAATTATTCTGCCTCTTTTGTCGATACAACAATGACTGGGCAGTACAATACCATGGACTTGGCTGGTGTGTCTATGGCAACCAGTATCTGGAATCCCTTCTTTACATTCCTAACAGGGATTGTATCAGCCCTGGTGCCCATCATTGGTCACCATCTTGGTCGAGGTAAAAAGGAAGAAGTTGCGTCAGATTTTTACCAGTTCATCTATTTGGCCTTGGGTCTATCTGTGGTCTTACTGGGACTGGTACTTTTCTTGGCACCTCCTGTCTTAAATCATATCGGACTAGAAGCTCAAGTGGCGGCAGTTGCAGTTTCCTATCTTTGGTACCTTTCTATCGGGATTATTCCCTTGTTGCTTTTTAGTGTCATTCGGTCTTTGTTGGATTCTCTTGGATTGACTAAGCTATCTATGTATCTGATGCTCCTATTACTTCCGCTCAATAGTGGTTTTAACTATCTCTTGATTTATGGAGCTCTTGGTTTTCCAGAGTTTGGTGGTGCAGGAGCAGGGCTAGGAACTTCGCTAGCCTACTGGGTTTTATTGGGTATTTCCCTGCTTGTTTTGTTCAAACAGGAAAGATTAAAAGCGTTACATCTTGAAAAACCTATTCCACTCAATATAGATAAAATCAAGGAAGGTGTTCGATTAGGTCTACCAATCGGAGGAACCGTATTTGCAGAAGTGGCTATTTTCTCTGTGGTGGGACTAATCATGGCTAAGTTTTCATCGCTCATCATCGCCAGTCACCAGTCAGCTATGAATTTTTCGAGTCTCATGTACGCTTTTCCCATGAGTATTTCCTCTGCTATGGCGATTGTTGTGTCGTATGAGGTGGGGGCTAAACGTTTTGAGGATGCTAAAATCTATGCTCGTCTGGGGAGAATAACAGCCCTCATTTTTGCTGGTTTTACCCTGTCCTTTCTCTACATTTTTAGAGATCGTGTAGCAAGTCTATATGGGAATGACTCTCAGTTCATTGAAACAACGGCTGTATTTCTGACTTACAGTCTCTTCTTCCAGCTAGCTGATACCTTTGCGGCTCCGCTCCAGGGGATTCTAAGAGGCTATAAGGACACTATCGTTCCTTTCTATCTTGGCTTAATCGGGTATTGGGGAGTAGCGATACCTCTAGGATATCTACTAGATCAGGCAACTGACTTAGGAGCATATGCCTACTGGATTGGGTTAATTGCCAGCTTGATTGTTTCTGGCTGTTTGTATCAATGGCGTTTGAAATCCATAATGAAAAGATTGGGCTAATTTTTGGAAAATATCCCGAAAAATAACTTTGTGAAAAAATACTCTAACTGGAGAGAATCCCTGTTAAAACGGGGATTTGTTTTTTTACCTTGTGAAATTTTATCGGTCATATACTTTGACAGTGTTTTCTAAAAACGGTAAAATAGTAGAGTAAGTACAAAGTTAGAAAGGCAAGAAGATGTCAACTTTAGATAAAAATCTTTTGCTAGAGATGTTCCGTAAGATGGAAGAAATCCGTCGTATGGACTTAAAAATTGCGCAATTAGTAAAGAAAGGGAAAGTGCCAGGAATGACGCACTTTTCTGTTGGAGAAGAGGCAGCTAACGTGGGTGCTATGTTGGCTCTCAATCCAGATGATCTAATTACCTCAAACCACCGTGGTCACGGACAAGCTATTGCCAAAGGAATTGACCTCAACGGAATGATGGCTGAAATCCTTGGCAAATACACTGGAACTTGTAAAGGAAAAGGTGGTTCCATGCACATTGCTGACCTTGATGCTGGTAACCTTGGTGCCAATGGTATCGTAGGTGGTGGTATGGGAATCGCTGTTGGTGCAGCCCTCAGTCAGCAAATGCAGAAAACTGGAAAAATCGTCGTCTGCTTCTTTGGAGATGGCGCGACTAACGAAGGTGTCTTCCACGAAGCAGTGAACATGGCTTCTATCTGGAACCTTCCAGTGATTTTCTACTGCATTAACAACGGTTATGGGATCTCTGCGGATATCAAGAAAATGACTAACGTGGAACATATCCATCACCGTAGCGCAGCTTATGGAATTCCTGGAATGTTTATTGAAGATGGAAACAACGTCATCGACGTTTATGAAGGATTTAAGAAAGCTGTAGACCATGTTCGTAGTGGCAATGGTCCTGTATTGATTGAAAGTGTCACTTACCGCTGGCTTGGTCACTCATCATCAGACCCTGGTAAATATCGTACTCGCGAAGAAGTGGAATTGTGGAAACAAAAAGACCCAATCGAAAATCTTCGTAACTATCTCGTTGAGAACAACATTGCAAGTGCCGAAGAATTGGAAGAAATCCAAGCACAAGTCAAGGAAGCAGTAGAAGCTTCTGTTAAATTTGCTGAAGAAAGCCCATTCCCACCACTAGAATCCGCATTTGAAGATATTTACGCAGACTAAGGAGAAAGAGATAAAATGGAAA
>CAUVMH010000036.1:0-15330 GCA_963552835.1 uncultured Streptococcus sp.
TAATAGCTTCAAATTTTTCTGGGCTTTCAAGGTAAGCATCCACAGCCGCCTTGTAGCAGTTTGTTACTGTTGAAACATAGTGAATAGACTTCATTCGACCTTCAATCTTGAGACTATCTACACCATTTTCAATCATATCTGGGATATGGTCAATCATAGACATATCAACGGCAGACATTGAAAATTCTTCTGGGATTTCACCCTTAAGGCTCTTACGTTCTTGGCCAAAGGGCATATCGTAGAGGTCGTATTTCCAACGGCAAGACTGAGAACAGCCTCCGCGGTTAGCATCACGCATACTCATGTGGTTTGAAAGCGTACAACGACCTGAGTAAGAAATACACATGGCTCCATGGACAAAGGCTTCAATCTCAACGTCTGTACGTTTACGAATTTCTGCCAATTCTTCCATGGAAACCTCACGAGCTAAAACCACACGAGTTAGACCAAGTTCTTTCCAGAACTCAAGAGTTTCATAGTTGGTCGCACTGGCTTGAGTTGAAAGATGGATTTCAAGACCTGGCGCTTCTGTTGCTGCAATCATAATCAAGGCAGGATCTGACACGATAACTGCCGCAATCCCGATATCACGCAACTTACGGAACCATTCACCAGCACCAGCTTCATTTCCTTCATGCATGACCATATTGGCAGCTACATAGACCTTGGCACCATACTTGGCAGCGAACTGCACGCCTTCTTCCATCTGTTCAACGGTGAAGTTTCCTGCACGGCTACGAAGACCATAAGCTTGTCCACCTATAAAAACAGCATCAGCTCCATACCGAACAGCCACTTTTAGCTTCTCTAAAGTCCCTGCAGGCGATAAAACCTCAGGACGTTTTAATGTTTTTGTCATTTTTTCTCCTATTTGCAATATAAAAGTTTGACGTTTTTCCTTCTCATTTTATAGTAAATAAAGGATAAAATCAAGCCTAGACAGATTGTTTTGACAATTCTAATCTTTTAAGAAAACAAAAAACTAGCCTTTCTAAACTAGTTATTTTCAAGATAAAATTCAAAGCGTTCACCCACGTATTGACTCTTTACATATTCAAAAGCTGTCCCATCTTCAAGATAAGAAACCTGAGTCAAGGCTAAAATCGCATGCCCCTTTTCGACTTCCAGATAGTCAGCAATCTTTTCCTTAGCCAATCTCGCATAAATGGTCTGTTGGGATTTGCCAATCCGGTAGCCATACTGCTGCAAAGTTTGAAAGAAGTGACTGGTGATTTCTTCTTTTTTGAAATCCTTAATAAATTTCTCAGGAATGGATGCGACTTCATAGACTAGTGGAACTTGGTCAGCATAACGCACCCGTTCCATGCGGATAATATTCTCTGTTGGAGTAATCCCTAGCTTAGCGACCTCTTGCTCATTTGGAATGGTTCTTCTGTAAGAAATGAGTTGGCTGGAAGGTACTTTCCCCTGAGATTTGACAATCTCCGTAAAACTGGTTGTTCCTCGCATTTTTTCTTGGACACGAGTGCTAGAGACAAAGGTTCCACTTCCTACACGACGCTCCAAAACTCCTTCCTCGACCAAGAGAGAGATAGCTTGGCGTAATGTCATCCGGCTAACTTGAAACTGTTCAGCTAAATCTCGCTCACTTGGAAGTCTCTCCCCGATTTTCCAATGATGCTCATCTATATCCTTCTTGATCTGATCGTGGATTTTCATATAAGCTGGTAACATGATTCTCACTTCTTTTCTTTATTTTCTCCATTGTACCGTATTTGCTAAGAAAAAGTCAAACTTTGCCTTGTTTAGTTGGTAATTCGCCCCTATTTGTGATAGAATATTGAAAAAGATATTTCTTTTGAGAAAGGAAAAAGATGAGCAACATTTCAACTGATTTGCAAGATGTCGAAAAAATCATCGTGCTGGACTATGGTAGCCAATACAACCAGCTGATTTCACGCCGTATTCGTGAAATTGGTGTTTTTTCAGAGCTAAAAAGTCACAAAATCTCAGCTGCAGAGGTTCGTGCGATTAACCCTGTAGGGATCATCCTCTCTGGTGGACCAAACTCTGTATACGAAGATGGTTCATTTGATATTGACCCAGAAATTTTTGAACTTGGCATTCCAATTTTGGGAATCTGCTATGGTATGCAACTTTTAACTCATAAACTTGGAGGAAAAGTTGTTCCTGCAGGTGATGCTGGTAACCGCGAGTATGGCCAATCACCACTTACTCATACCACTTCTGCCCTCTTTGAAGGGACTCCTGAAGAACAGATTGTTTTGATGAGTCATGGCGATGCTGTTACAGAGATTCCAGCTGATTTTGTTCGTACTGGCACTTCTGCTGACTGTCCTTATGCAGCTATTGAAAACCCAGAAAAGCACATTTACGGTATCCAATTCCACCCAGAAGTGCGCCATTCTGTATACGGAAATGATATCCTTCGCAACTTTGCCCTTAACATCTGTAAGGCTAAAGGCGACTGGTCAATGGACAACTTCATCGACATGCAGATTAAGAAAATCCGTGAAACTGTAGGTGACAAGCGTGTTCTTCTAGGTCTATCAGGTGGTGTTGACTCTTCTGTTGTTGGGGTTCTTCTTCAAAAAGCAATCGGTGATCAATTAATCTGTATCTTTGTAGATCACGGTCTTCTCCGTAAGGGAGAGGCTGACCAAGTTATGGACATGCTTGGTGGTAAGTTTGGTTTGAATATCGTCAAAGCAGACGCTGCAAAACGCTTCCTTGACAAACTTACTGGCGTTTCTGATCCTGAGCAAAAACGGAAAATCATTGGTAACGAATTTGTTTATGTCTTTGATGACGAAGCAAGCAAGCTAAAAGATGTAAAATTCCTTGCTCAGGGAACGCTTTACACTGACGTGATTGAGTCTGGTACAGATACAGCCCAAACCATCAAGTCACACCACAACGTTGGTGGTCTTCCAGAAGACATGCAGTTTGAATTGATTGAACCATTGAACACTCTTTATAAAGACGAAGTCCGTGCCCTCGGTACAGAGCTTGGTATGCCAGACCACATCGTATGGCGCCAACCATTCCCAGGACCAGGTCTCGCTATCCGTATCATGGGTGAAATCACTGAAGAAAAACTAGAAACTGTTCGTGAGTCTGATGCTATCCTTCGTGAAGAAATCGCTAAAGCTGGACTTGACCGTGATATCTGGCAATATTTCACTGTCAACACAGGCGTTCGTTCAGTTGGTGTTATGGGTGATGGTCGTACTTATGACTACACGATTGCCATTCGTGCTATCACTTCTATCGATGGTATGACAGCTGACTTTGCCAAGATTCCTTGGGAAGTCCTTCAAAAGATTTCTGTACGTATCGTCAACGAAGTGGACCACGTTAACCGCATCGTCTACGATATTACAAGTAAACCACCTGCAACCGTTGAGTGGGAATAGGCCAATCGCACTTAAAAAGAACTCTGAATCAGATTCAGAGTTCTTTTTTATATGCAGGGAAAGCATTTCTGCTTTCCTTTTTTTATTTGCGTTTCTTCTTCGCTTTTTTCATTTTGTTGGCCATGCGTTTCATAGATTGTTTCATGGCAAATTCACCGATTTTACCTTTAAGTCCGCCACCAAACATCTGGCTCATATCTGGCATGCCTGCTCCTCCGAGAGCTGACATATCCGGCATGCCACCCTGTCCCATCATGTCTTCAAGGGCAGACATATCCATTCCTCCCATATTTGGCATATTTTTAGGAAGGTTATTTGGATTGATTCCCATCTGCTTCATCATCTTGTTCATATCCCCAGACATGACACCTTGCATAAGCTGTTTAGCCTGGTTAAAGTCTTTGATGAATTTATTGACTTCGACAAAGGTATTTCCAGAACCTGCAGCGATACGACGGCGACGACTTGGATTTAACAAATCAGGGTTTTCACGTTCTTCAGGTGTCATGGAAGATACGATGGCACGTTTGCGCGCAATCTGGCGCTCATCCACCTTCATATTTTGAAGGGCAGGGTTGTTAGCCATACCTGGAATCATCTTGAGCAAGTCTTCCATTGGCCCCATGTTTTGCACCTGATCCAATTGATCAATGAAATCATTGAAATCAAAGGTGTTTTCACGCATCTTTTCAGCCATTTCAAGGGCTTTCTGCTCATCGTATTCCTGAGAAGCTTTCTCAATCAAGGTCAGCATATCCCCCATGCCAAGGATACGGCTTGACATACGGTCTGGGTGGAAGGTTTCGATATCTGTAATCTTTTCACCCGTACCAGTGAACTTGATAGGTTTACCAGTGATGTGGCGAACAGACAAAGCCGCACCACCACGAGTATCCCCATCAATCTTGGTAAGGATAACACCAGTCACTTCTAACTGAGCATTAAACTCACGGGCAACATTAGCCGCTTCCTGACCAATCATGGCGTCCACTACGAGTAGAATTTCGTTTGGTTGGGCCAATGCTTTTACGTCACGAAGCTCATTCATGAGAAGTTCATCAATCTGTAAACGACCTGCCGTATCGATTAAGACATAGTCGTTATGATTGGCTTGTGCTTGCTCCAAACCTTGTCGAACAATCTCAACAGCTGGTACTTCTGTTCCAAGAGCGAAAACAGGAACATCAATCTGCTGTCCAAGTGTTTTCAGCTGATCGATGGCTGCTGGACGATAAATATCCGCCGCAATCATCAAAGGACGAGCATTTTCTTCCTTCTTGAGTTTATTAGCCAGCTTACCAGCAAAGGTCGTTTTACCAGCCCCTTGCAAACCGACCATCATAATAATCGTAGGAATCTTAGGTGACTTGATAATTTCAGCCGTATCAGATCCTAAAATGGCTGTCAATTCCTCATCAACGATTTTGATAATCTGTTGTGCTGGATTAAGGGTATCAATGACGTCGTGCCCTACTGCACGCTCACGAACCTTCTTGATAAAATCCTTTACAACAGGCAAGGCAACGTCAGCTTCCAGCAAGGCCAAACGAATCTCTTTGGTTGCTTCTTGGACATCAGCCTCAGAAATTTTTCCCTTTTTACGTAGATTTTTAAAGACGTTCTGTAAACGTTCTGTTAAACTTTCAAATGCCATTTTTTTCTCCTATGTTTCATTAATTCGGTGGAAAACGTCCAAAATCTTGTAAACAAACAAGTTCTTCTGGAGTGACTTCTTTCATTATCTCATTTGGATATCCCCAACAGCTAAATCCCTCTTGAAGAGCTCGGGAGATAGAATCAGGTGAGAGGATTTGTAGTCTTATGGGAAAAGGGTCCTCAGCAGCTAATAGTGTACAGGGTATACCTTTGTAGATGACTATACTTCCCACACTTATTCTCTATTATCAATGCTTGTTAAAACTTCTATCTGCTCCTGCAGAAAGTCATCCTTAGGATAACGCTCCAAGATCTGGTCAAAAATCTGACTGCGGACAATGTAGTCCGAATACATGTGCAATTTCATCTCATAATCTTCTAGAATCTTTTCCGTCCGCTTGATATTATCATAAACAGCTTGACGACTGACACCGAACTCTTCAGCAATCTCAGCAAGACTGTAGTCATCAGCATAGTAGAGTTCAATATAATTCATCTGCTTATCTGTCAAAAGCGCAGCATAAAATTCAAAAAGTGCATTCATGCGATTGGTTTTTTCGATTTCCATAACCTTTATTATACCAAAAAATCTATCATATCGCTATACTAGAAGGCCTTCTTACAAAAATAGAACTAAAAAAAGAACCTTGCAAAGCAAGATTCTTTTAATGTCTGACTTAAATAATTGTTCTTCTGGGAACTTAATCGAATTAAGCTTCGATTTCTGTAACCATACCTGAACCAACAGTACGTCCACCCTCACGGATAGAGAATGTAGTACCTTGTTCTACGGCGATTGGGTGGATCAACTCAACGTCGATAGTCACGTTATCACCAGGCATTACCATTTCAGTACCTGCTGGAAGTTCGATTGAACCTGTAACGTCAGTAGTACGGAAGTAGAATTGTGGACGGTAGTTGTTGAAGAATGGAGTGTGACGTCCACCTTCTTCTTTAGTAAGGATGTAGACTTCACCTTTGAATTTAGTGTGTGGGTTGATTGAACCTGGTTTAGCGATAACTTGTCCACGTTCGATTTCGTCACGTTGAATACCACGAAGAAGTACACCTACGTTATCTCCGGCAAGACCTTCATCAAGTTGTTTACGGAACATTTCAACACCAGTAACAACTGCTTTTTTAGTTTCGTCTTTGATACCAACGATTTCGATTTCGTCGTTGACACGAACAGTACCGCGGTCGATACGTCCTGAAGCAACAGTACCACGTCCAGTGATTGAGAATACGTCTTCGACTGGGAGAAGCAATGGTTTATCTGTATCACGTTCTGGTTCTGGGATGTACTCATCAACAGTATCCATCAATTCCATGATGATGTCTTCGTATTTAGTATCACCTTCAAGTGCTTTAAGAGCTGAACCTTGGATAACTGGAAGATCGTCGCCTGGGAAGTCGTATTCTGACAAGAGGTCACGGATTTCCATTTCAACCAATTCAAGCAATTCTTCATCGTCAACCAAGTCAACTTTGTTCATGAACACGATCAAGTGTTTAACACCAACTTGACGTGAAAGAAGGATGTGCTCACGAGTTTGTGGCATAGGACCATCAGTTGAAGCTACTACAAGGATAGCTCCGTCCATTTGAGCGGCACCAGTGATCATGTTTTTAACGTAGTCCGCGTGTCCTGGAGCGTCGATGTGAGCGTAGTGACGTTTTTCAGTTTCGTACTCAACGTGCGCAGTGTTGATAGTGATACCGCGTTCGCGTTCTTCTGGAGCAGCATCGATAGACGCATAGTCTTTAGGTTGGTTAACTGCTGAAGGCAAGCGACGTGCCAATACAGTTGTGATAGCTGCAGTCAAAGTAGTTTTACCGTGGTCAACGTGTCCGATAGTACCAATGTTAACGTGTGGTTTACTACGATCGTATTTTTCTTTTGCCATTTGAGTAAAAGCCTCCAATAAAATATATTTTATAGATAGACAGTAGGCAATACAGTCTAACTTTCCTTACTATTTTATCAAATTTCTGCTAAATTGCAAGTGTTTTACCCATATTTTATGAATTAATCTGAATCTTACAAAGTGCTGTTCTTCTGCTTCTTTATACAATTCAAGCTTATTTCATTCTAGCGGTATTATGCTCACAAAAAAATCAGGTTCCCCTGATTCTAAATAGATTCTGATTTTTCCAGTTCTTTAGCTTCCTTATGATTTTCATATAATTTCGCCAAGAACTTAGTGATTTCTTTGAGAATAGAATAGGTTGGCACTGCTACAATCATCCCTATGACGCCGTAGATATTACTTGACAGTAAGAGGAGTACCAAAATCGTAATCGGGTGTACTTTCATAACCCCTCCAACGATACGTGGATAGAGAACATTTCCATCAATCTGTTGAATAATAAGCATATAAGCAACCGCAATCAACATACGATGAGGATCCGTGAACACATTGGCAATCACCATCGGAATCAAGCCTATACTTGGACCAACATAAGGAATCAAATTTGCGATTCCAGAGAAAATAGCAAAAACAAGAGCGTACTTTAAGCCGATAACGCTATAACCAATATAGGCTAAACATCCGATAATAACGGCATCAATTGCAATTCCACTGATGTAGCGCGCTATAGTTGCATTGAGATTGGTTAAGAGGCTAGAGAGATTTAATTTGTCATGTTTTAAGACAGTTCGTTCCAACATAGGCAGCAACTTACGTCCATCTAACAAGAAATAAATCAAGAAGACGGGGGTCATAATGAGAATCAGAACTGTACTAAACAAGGCTGAAAGGACGCTTCCTAAACTGTTGCTGACGCTATTCAGAATATTCTGTAGGATATCCACATAGGAGAGATTAAGTTGTTGAATGGTTTGTTGAATATCAATATTTTGGAAGACTGGATTCATGGACAAATCAATGATCAAATCTTGTAGTCTACTATAGATGTTTTGACTAGAAATAATCAAGCTTGTCAACTGATTAATCAAAATCGGTAAGAGATAAACAACACCTACAACGATGGCACCAATTAAAGCACAGAGAGTGACCAAGACACCAATTAGACGATTAATCTTACATCTCTTTTCTAAAAAGGTAACGATTGGATTGGTAATGTAGTAAAAAAATCCACCAAGCAAAAATGGAATCATGATGGTATTCACAACCGTCACAAAGGGAGTAATGATGGCACCCATTTCTCTCCAAAGATAGAAAATCAGTGTTAATAATAAAATTTCAGCTGTCCAAAAAAATAATTTGTTTCTACGGAACATAGGCATCCTCCTTGTCTCTATTTTATCATATTTCTTAAAAAGATAAGATGGCTTTAGTAAAAAAGCGAGAATATTTTTTTTCTTTATGATAAAATAAAGCTAATATGAAAAAAATAATTTTATCTTTTATAACACTTTTTGTTTTTGGAACAGCTTCTACTGTTTCTGCTCAGGAGTTTGATGTTGCTGCTAAACATGCCATTGCTGTCGAGGCTACAACTGGAAAAATCCTCTACGAAAAAGATGCAAATCAGCCTGTAGAAATTGCTTCTATTACGAAACTAGTTACAGTTTATTTAGTCTATGAAGCCTTGGAACAAGGGACTATCAGTCTGTCAACACCTGTTGATATTTCGGACTATCCTTACAAACTTACAACTAATTCTGAGGCCAGTAACGTCCCTATGGAAGCTCGAAATTATACTGTTGAACAACTATTAGAGGCTACAATGGTATCCAGTGCAAACAGCGCTGCGATTGCGCTAGCAGAAAAGATTGCTGGTTCTGAGAAAGACTTTGTAGACAAGATGAGGGCTAAACTTCTTGAATGGGGAATCCAAGATGCTACTATTGTAAACACTACTGGTTTAAATAATGAGACCCTTGGCGATAATATATATCCTGGTTCTAAAAAAGACGATGAAAACAAGTTGAGTGCATACGACGTTGCAATCGTCGCTCGTAATCTCATCCGAGATTATCCTCAAGTTTTGGAAATCACCAAAAAGCCAACTTCTACTTTTGCTGGACTTGAAATCCACTCAACCAACTATATGTTGGAAGGAATGCCAGCCTATCGTGGTGGTGTCGACGGTTTGAAAACGGGTACTACCGACAAAGCCGGTGCTTCTTTCGTTGGAACAACCGTTGAAAAAGGAATGCGTATCATCACGGTTGTTTTAAATGCAGACCAACAAGATAGCAACCCTTATGCACGTTTTACTGCAACTTCTTCACTTTTAGATTATGTTTCTGCAAACTTTGCTTTAAAAACCGTCGTTCAGAAAGGCGAAACCTATAAAGATAGTAAAGTGACAGTCCTTGATGGAAAAGAAGATAAGGTAGCTGCAATTGCTAAGTCAGATATTGCAATCGTCCAACGAGTTGGAAGTGAAACAACATCAGCTCTTCAATTCACACCAAAATCAGAAATAGCCCCACTGGAAGAAGGCAAGATTGTCGGTACTCTAACCTATGACGATCAGGATTTGGTCGGTCAAGGTTATCTCACTTCTGAAAAACCTTCTTTTGAAATGGTCGCTGAAAAGAACGTTGAAAAAGCCTTCTTTTTGAAGGTTTGGTGGAATCAATTTATCCGCTTTATCAATGAAAGACTATAAAAAAATCGCGAACAATCGCGATTTTTTCTTTATTTCATTTCATCTCTTTAAAAGCTGCTTCCGCATCTGCATTGCTAATAGCACCGAACTGAATTTTCCCGATTTTACCTTGACTGTCAATCAAGTATTCCGTTGGAATACTACGAATTTGGTAGGCTTGAAAGGCAGTTGCTTGGGTATCATACAAGACTGGTATATCCTTATACCCTTGCTCTTGAAACCATTTTGGAAAGTCTTGAACTGTTTTTTCACCTTGTAAACCAGGTGCAATAACACTCAAGATTTCAAAGTCTCGATCTTGTTTGGCAGCTAGTTCCATCAACTCAGGCATGCTTTTTTTACATGGTCCACACCAAGAAGCCCAGAATTTCAAATAGACCTTTTTCCCTTTATAGTCTGATAACTTGACTTCTTTGCCATCCATAGACTGCAAGGTGAAGTCTGGAGCATCCTTACCGACTGCGATTTGTTGTACAGCGGATTGTTTTGGACTGCTTGTCTGTTTGGTTTCTTTTTCACCACAGGCAATCAACAAGAATAGAGACATGAGGCTCAATCCAGCAAAAATAACTTTTTTCATTTTTTCTCCTTTTATCCAAGAATTCCTGACAAGGCATTTAACTGCCCTAGCATTAATAATAATCCCATCAAAATAATCAAAGCTCCCCCGATTTTCTTTAGTAGAATCATATGGGGTTTTAATTTACTAAAATAGGGCATAATCCAGCCCGAAGCCAAGGCCAAAAGAATGAAAGGAAGGGCCATTCCCAATGTGTATACTAATGTTAACACGGCTCCTTGCCAAGCACCATTGCCACCTGAAGCTGCTAGGGCCAAGACTGAACTTAAGACCGGTCCGATACAAGGGGTCCAACCAAAACTAAAGGTTATCCCAAGTAAAAAGGCTGATAGATAGTGATTAGACTTAGATTGTTTGAAGGTGACTGTCTTTTGAACTTCCAGTTTATTGAAATGCAAGATTTCCATCTGGTGAAGCCCTAAAAGAATAATGACTATTCCCATAGCATAACGAAACCAGGCTGCATAGAGCATGTGCCCTAGGAATCCAGCTCCAAATCCTAAAATAAAGAAAATTAGGGAGATTCCTGCAATAAAGCACAAGGTCCGAATTAAGCCTGACCAGGCAACGTCTCTTCCAAAAAAGCGAAAACTTTTCGAATTTCCCTGATCATCCAGTAAAATACCAGCATAGACAGGTAGCAAAGGAAAGATGCAGGGTGAAAAGAAGGACAGAATACCTGCTAAAAAAACGGATACTAGAAATATAATCGACTCCAACGAATTACCTACTTTCTCAAAATTCTAATCTTATTTTACTATAAAAGGAAAAAATTGTAAGAAGTTTGCTACGCTTGTTTATTTTATCTACATTTGGCACAAAAAAAGGAGCTAAGCTCCCTTTATTTTAATACGTTCCTTCTTCACCTTGACTGGTCAAGATAACAGGTCCATCTTTGGTAATCACGAACTGGTGTTCATATTGGCAAGATAGGCCACCATCAATAGTCTTATGAGCCCAGCCGGTCTTCATATCTGTATCGATTTCCCAGTCACCAGTATTGATCATGGGTTCAATAGTTAGTACCATTCCTTCACGGAGACGGAGTCCACGGCCTGCAATACCGTAGTTAGGAACCATTGGCTCTTCATGCATGGTGGGACCGACACCATGACCAACTAAATCACGTACGACACCATAACCGCGACTTTCAGCGTATTCTTGAATGGCCGCACCGATATCACCGATGCGATTGCCGACAACTGCTTTCTCAATCCCTATATACATAGCTTCCTTGGTCACGTCCATCAGGTTTTTCACTTCTTCAGACGGTGTACCGACCGCATAAGCCCAACATGAGTCTGCTAAACCACCAGAATAGCTCTGAGTGTATTTTTTCATTTGCTCAACATTGTTAAAGTTGAGTTTTGATACATTGAGGTCTGATTTGGCAATCGGACCACCCAATACCATGTCGACCTTGAGCAAATCGCCATCTTTCAAGATGTAATGACGTGGAAAAGCGTGAGCTACTTCGTCGTTGAGAGAGCAACAAGTGGCATAGGGGTAATCCATGACTGCGCCATCTACTCCAATCTGTAGAGGAAGGAAATTCTCTTCTTTACAACGTCGACGAACGTACTCTTCAACTTCCCACATATCAACGCCTGGCTTAATCAAATCACGTAAGCCGATATGGATACTTGCTAGGAAATCACCAGCCTTGTCCATGGCTTCGATTTCACGTGCTGATTTTAAAGTTATCATTTTTTCTCCTAGATTCTAATTAATTTTAACCGTAACATTTGCTTTTGAAACAATCTGATGACCATGATAAATATCATAATCAATAATGGCTGAGCGTCTCGTGTGGTGAATAATACGAGCCTGAATCCGCAAAGTATCATCTATCTGTACAGCCTGCAAGAAATAAATCAACATCTGTTCAATGATGAGATTACGTCCGCTATTCACAACGAGGTCTTGTGTCATGTGGTTGAGGATTTCAGCCAAGACTCCATTAGCAAGGACCCCATTTTTCTCCAACATGAAGGGCTCAACAGTAATGACGACTTCATCATGATGATAAGAAAGTTTTTGCCCGATTTGCTCTGAAAAAGTTGGCAAAGCTGATACTTGAGAACGGCTCATTTTTTCCATGACATCTCTTCGAGTTACGACCCCAAGTAGAGTCTGGTTACTTCGAACAACGGGAACCATCTCAAAGTCTTCAGCTATCATTCGTTGGCTAACATTGGCAATATTAGTTGCCAAACCTGTTACGAAGATACTTCGCGTCATCACCTTGTCAATCGTTGTGCTGGGTGACTTATCTCCCGCATCACGCATGGTAACAACCCCAACAACCACTTGGTGTTGGTTAATGACTGGGAAACGGCTACTTCTGTTCTTACGTACCAAATCTAGATAGTCTTTGACTGTATCCGTTTCTCTCAAAAAGCCATACTCATGACTGGGACGATAGAGCTTTTCAACTGTCAGAATATCAGTTTTGATTTGAACATTTGAAAGGGCCTTGTTAATCATGGTTGCTACTGTAAAAGTATCATGTTTACTTCTCAGGACTGGAATATTTTTTTTATTGGCCAACTCAAGAACATCATCCTGAACATGAAAACCACCTGTAACGAGGACCGCATTTTCATTTTCCAAGGCTAGAAGTTGAATACGAGTACGGTCACCTACGATCACAAGACCACCATCATGGAGATAGGACAGGATATTCTGCTCTGTCATGGCCCCAATGGAAAATTTGCTAAACTCTCTCTCTAGCCCTTCCTGGCCGGCTAAAACTTCAGAGGAGGTGACTTCAGCAATTTCAGCATAGGTTAGCCGTTCAATAGCCACTTTTTTTGGCTTAACTCGTATGGTTCCACTACGTGGTCGAGTTTCAACGATGCCACGATTTTCAGCTTCTTTGATAGCTCGGTAGGCGGTTCCATCACTAACACCTAGATGATTAGAGATACTGCGAACACTAACTCTTTTCCCAATTGGCAGCTCTTCCAGATAGGACAAGATTTCCTGGTGTTTACTCATTGAATTCTCCTTTTATATATCGAAATTCAAGATAGTCTCTCATTTTTCGTGTATAGCGGTCGCTCCCCTTAAACTGTCGGACGAGACTAAATCCCGATTTTAAGGCTACTTTTTGACTAGCCTGATTCTCCAGATGAGTGATGATGGATAATTGTTTTAAACCAAATTCTTCAAAGGAAAGCTGACAAAGCTTGGTAACTACTTCTGTCATATAACCTTGTGACCAAGAATCCTTTTTTAAGAAATAACCAATTTCTGCTTCTTTTTTGATTTCATCAATCTTTTCAAATTTAATAGAGCCAATCATTTCCTGATTTCCTTGGAGACAAATTGCCCAAACACCTAGAGGAGCCTTCATAAAATAGTTGGCAAGCGCGTATTGACTTTCTTCTAAACTTGATTGACTGGGAAAAATAAACTGCAAATTTTCTGGATTGGAAGCAATCTCGTAAAATGCTTGACTGTCACTAAAAAAGAAAGGACGCAAATACAAGCGCTCCGTTTCAAAAAAAGAAAACATTGCTAATTTGGTCCAAATATTCATAATCACCTCAACGGTTTAGTCTTCAACGAGTGTAATATCCGCTCCCAGACTACGCAATTTCTCAATAATATCTGAGTAGCCTCGCAGGATAAATTCAATATTTGTAATTTCAGTTTTACCTTCAGCCATCAAGCCAGCAATAACAAGCGCTGCACCAGCTCGCAAGTCTGTAGCTTTTACGCTTGCCCCGTGCAATCTACGACCACCATTGTAGATAATATGATCATTTGTAGTCATAATATCCGCATCCATTTTTGCTAATTCAAAAACATGGTTAACACGTTTTTCGTAAATGGTATCAATAATCGTTCCACGGCCTTGAGCTGTTAATAAAAGTGGCGTGATAGGCTGTTGCAAATCAGTTGCAAAACCAGGATAAGGAGCTGTTTTGATATTGATGGCCTTCAAATCAGACTGCTCTTCAACGAAGATACTGTCTTCTGAGACCGTCATATGAACGCCCATTTCCTCTAGTTTGGCGATAAAACCTTCTAAGTGCTCATAGAGAACGTTGTTAATACGGATTCCTTTTCCTACCGCTGCAGCAAGTGAAATATAGGTTCCAGCTTCGATACGGTCTGGAATGACTTGGTGACGCGTTCCATGAAGTTTCTCAACACCATCAATAACGATAATATCAGTCCCTGCACCACGAATGTGAGCGCCCATATTGTTCAAAAGGGTAGCAACATCGATAATTTCCGGTTCTCGAGCCGCATTTTCAATGACAGTACGCCCCTTAGCTTTGACCGCAGCAATCATGGTGTTAATCGTTGCACCAACGCTGACGGTATCCATGTAAATACTTGCGCCATGAAGTCCCTTACCTTGGGCAGATAAATTCATATTATCTCCCTCATAGCTAACTTTAGCACCCATGGCCTCAAAGGCTTTTAAGTGAAGATCAATCGGACGAGGCCCCAGATCACATCCACCAGGAAGTCCAACTGTAGCTTCACCAAAGCGACCTAAGAGACTTCCGTAGAAATAATAAGAAGCACGCAAACTATTAATTTTGCCATATGGCATTGGAATATTTTGAACGCCTCTTGGATCAATCTCCAAGACATCGTCATAACGCTTAACAGTCGCCCCCATAATTTCCATGATTTCGACAAGACTAGCAACGTCTGAAATATCTGGAACACAATCTAAAGTGACAATATCATCTGATAAGATAATAGCTGGAATAAGTGCTACAACACTATTTTTAGCACCGCTAATGGTGATCTCACCTTGCAATGGACGTCCACCATTGATGACAATTTTTCTCATGTTTTACTCTTTCAAAATTTACTAAAAAGGTCTTTTCGTTCTATTATACCATAATTTTCATTTTTTTCCCATTCCTATTGATTAAACATTCCATTTCGATAAAAAAAGGCCTATCACACAAGCGATAAAGCTTGATATGACAGGCTTTGTAATGTTAGATTAACGTACTGTACGGATACGCATTGTGTTTGTACGGATAGCTTCGCCAAGTGGTACACCTGCAACGATAACAATATCATCACCAGATTCTACCAAACCTTGCTCAACTGCAATTCTTTCAGCGAGATCAAACA
>CAUVMH010000037.1:0-15093 GCA_963552835.1 uncultured Streptococcus sp.
ACCGTCTTCAAGCAAACGCACACCCAATCCAATTGCCAATCGGTGCTGAAGATGATTTCCGTGGTATCATCGACTTGATCAAGATGAAAGCTGAAATCTATACAAACGACCTTGGTACAGATATTCTTGAAGAGGATATCCCAGCTGAATATCTTGAACAAGCACAAGAATACCGTGAAAAATTGATCGAAGCAGTTGCTGAAACTGATGAAGATTTGATGATGAAATACCTCGAAGGTGAAGAAATCACTAACGAAGAATTGAAAGCGGGTATCCGTAAAGCTACTATCAATGTTGAATTCTTCCCAGTATTGTGTGGTTCTGCCTTCAAAAACAAAGGGGTTCAATTGATGCTTGATGCGGTTATCGACTACCTTCCAAGCCCACTTGACATCCCAGCGATCAAAGGTGTTAACCCAGATACAGATGAAGAAGAAACTCGTCCAGCATCTGACGAAGAGCCATTCGCAGCTCTTGCCTTCAAGATCATGACTGACCCATTCGTAGGTCGTTTGACATTCTTCCGTGTTTACTCAGGTGTTCTTCAATCAGGTTCTTACGTATTGAATACTTCTAAAGGTAAACGTGAACGTATCGGACGTATCCTTCAAATGCACGCTAACAGCCGTCAAGAAATTGACACTGTTTACTCAGGTGATATCGCTGCTGCCGTTGGTTTGAAAGATACTACAACTGGTGACTCATTGACAGATGAAAAAGCTAAAATCATCCTTGAGTCAATCAACGTTCCAGAACCAGTTATCCAATTGATGGTTGAGCCAAAATCTAAAGCAGACCAAGACAAGATGGGTATTGCCCTTCAAAAATTGGCTGAAGAAGATCCAACATTCCGTGTTGAAACAAACGTTGAAACTGGTGAAACAGTTATCTCTGGTATGGGTGAGCTTCACCTTGACGTCCTTGTTGACCGTATGCGTCGTGAGTTTAAAGTTGAAGCGAACGTAGGTGCTCCTCAAGTATCTTACCGTGAAACATTCCGCGCTTCTACTCAAGCACGTGGATTCTTCAAACGTCAGTCTGGTGGTAAAGGTCAATTCGGTGATGTATGGATTGAATTTACTCCAAACGAAGAAGGTAAAGGATTCGAATTCGAAAACGCAATCGTCGGTGGTGTGGTTCCTCGTGAATTTATCCCAGCGGTTGAAAAAGGACTTGTAGAAGCAATGGCTAACGGTGTCCTTGCAGGTTACCCAATTGTTGACGTTAAAGCTAAACTTTACGATGGTTCATACCACGATGTCGACTCATCTGAAACTGCCTTCAAGATTGCGGCTTCACTTGCCCTTAAAGAAGCTGCTAAGACTGCACAACCAGCTATCCTTGAACCAATGATGCTTGTAACCATCACTGTTCCAGAAGAAAACCTTGGTGATGTTATGGGTCACGTAACTGCTCGTCGTGGACGTGTAGATGGTATGGAAGCACACGGTAACAGCCAAATCGTTCGTGCTTACGTTCCACTTGCTGAAATGTTCGGTTACGCAACAGTTCTTCGTTCTGCATCACAAGGACGTGGTACCTTCATGATGGTATTTGACCACTACGAAGATGTACCTAAGTCAGTACAAGAAGAAATCATTAAGAAAAACAAAGGTGAAGAATAATCTGTCTTCGCAATAGAAGGAAGTCACTTGGTGGCTTCCTTTTTTTGTCTTTAACTATTCATTTTTGCTGAATATAGTATACAAATTTGGTCGCTAAGTGAGAGAGTTACTAATTTTATCCAGAAAGAAAATATTCTAATTTGATAAATTAAAGTAAATAAAGGTTCCTAATTCCGTAGAAAAGTTAATAAAAATGAGAAAAAGATTCATAAATACACTTTTAGATAGAAAATTCAGAAAATTGCTTCTTTTATCTTGAAAATTTTTGAAAAAATGGTATGATAGTAACAAGCTATTTTTAAGAGAAGAGAAAGGGGAACAATGGAGAAAATCAGTTTAGAATCTCCTAAGACGGGGTCGGACCTAGTTTTGGAAACACTTCGTGATTTAGGAATTGATACCATATTTGGCTATCCTGGTGGTGCAGTCTTGCCTTTGTATGATGCGATATATAATTTTAAAGGCATTCGCCACATTTTAGGACGCCATGAGCAAGGTTGTTTGCACGAAGCTGAAGGATATGCCAAATCAACTGGAAAGTTGGGTGTTGCTGTCGTCACGAGTGGACCGGGAGCTACAAATGCCATTACAGGGATTGCAGATGCCATGAGTGATAGCGTTCCCCTTTTGGTCTTTACAGGTCAGGTGGCGCGTGCAGGGATTGGGAAGGATGCCTTTCAGGAGGCAGACATCGTGGGCATTACCATGCCAATCACTAAGTACAATTACCAAGTTCGTGAGACGGCAGATATTCCTCGCATCATTACGGAAGCTGTCCATATCGCAACGACAGGTCGTCCAGGGCCCGTCGTGATTGACCTACCAAAAGACGTATCTGCCTTAGAGACAGATTTCATCTATTCACCCGAAGTGAATTTGCCAAGTTATCAACCGACTCTAGAGCCAAATGACATGCAAATCAAGAAAATCTTGAAGCAATTGTCAAAAGCCAAGAAACCTGTTTTATTGGCAGGTGGTGGAGTTAGTTATGCAGAAGCAGCTACAGAACTCAATGAGTTTGCTGAACGTTACCAAATTCCAGTCGTGACCAGTCTTTTAGGGCAAGGTACGATTGCGACGAGTCATCCGCTCTTTCTTGGAATGGGAGGCATGCACGGGTCTTTCGCAGCTAATATTGCCATGACGGAAGCCGACTTTATGATTAGTATTGGTTGTCGTTTCGATGACCGCTTGACGGGAAATCCTAAGACCTTTGCGAAGAATGCTAAGGTTGCCCACATTGATATTGACCCAGCTGAGATTGGCAAGATTATCAGAGCAGATATTCCTGTTGTGGGCGATGCTAAGAAAGCCTTGCAGATGCTACTAGCAGAACCAACTGTTCATAACAATACTGAGAAATGGATTGAAAAAGTCACCAAGGACAAGAATCGAGTTCGTTCTTATGATAAGAAAGAACGTGTGGTTCAACCGCAGGCCGTTATTGAACGCATCGGTGAGTTGACGAATGGAGATGCCATTGTTGTAACTGACGTTGGTCAACATCAAATGTGGACGGCTCAGTATTATCCTTACCAAAATGAGCGTCAGTTAGTCACTTCAGGTGGTTTGGGTACCATGGGCTTCGGAGTTCCTGCAGCTATCGGAGCCAAGATTGCAAATCCAGAAAAAGAAGTCATCCTTTTTGTTGGTGATGGTGGCTTCCAGATGACCAACCAGGAATTAGCTATCCTAAACATTTACAAGGTACCGATTAAGGTAGTCATGTTGAATAACCACTCCCTAGGGATGGTTCGTCAGTGGCAGGAATCCTTCTATGAGGGTAGAACTTCCGAGTCAGTCTTTGATACACTTCCTGACTTCCAGCTGATGGCACAGGCTTACGGCATCAAAAACTATAAATTTGATAATCCAGAGACGATAGTGAAGGATCTAGAAGTCATTCTAGAGGATGTGCCCATGTTTATCGAGGTGGACATTTCTCGTAAGGAACAGGTCTTACCGATGGTACCAGCTGGTAAGAGCAATCATGAGATGTTGGGGGTGAAGTTCCATGCGTAGAATGTTAACAGCAAAACTACAAAATCGTTCAGGAGTCCTCAATCGTTTTACAGGTGTCCTTTCACGTCGTCAAGTCAATATTGAGAGTATCTCAGTTGGTGCGACAGAGAATCCTGATGTATCACGGATTACCATCATTATCGATGTAGCTTCACACGATGAAGTAGAGCAAATCATTAAACAGCTCAATCGTCAGATTGATGTGATTCGCATTCGAGATATCACAGATAAACCACACTTGGAAAGAGAAGTTATCTTGGTGAAGGTATCTGCTCCTGCTGAAAAGCGTGCAGAAATCTTGGCCATTATCCAACCTTTCCGTGCAACGGTAGTAGATGTGGCTCCAAGCTCAATCACCATCCAGATGACGGGAAATGCTGAAAAGAGTGAAGCTTTATTACGAGTGATTCGACCATATGGTATTAAAAATATCGCTCGTACGGGTGCAACTGGATTTACCCGCGACTAATACTCTTTGATTTTCATTGAGTATAAAAATAACTTAAATTTGTTAAACCAGCCTATAAGGCAATAAAAAATAGAAAAGAGAGAAAAACTATGGCAGTTCAAATGGAATACGAAAAAGATGTTAAAGTAGCAGCGCTTGACGGTAAAAAAATCGCCGTAATCGGTTATGGTTCACAAGGACATGCGCATGCGCAAAACTTGCGTGATTCAGGTCGTGATGTCATCATCGGTGTACGTCCAGGTAAATCTTTTGACAAAGCAAAAGAAGATGGTTTTGACACTTATACAGTGGCAGAAGCAACTAAATTGGCTGACGTTATCATGATTTTGGCACCAGACGAAATCCAACAAGAATTGTACGAAGCAGAAATCGCTCCAAACTTGGAAGCTGGAAATGCAGTTGGATTTGCCCATGGTTTTAACATCCACTTTGAATTTATCAAAGTTCCTGCAGATGTAGATGTCTTCATGTGTGCTCCTAAAGGACCAGGACACTTGGTACGTCGTACTTACGAAGAAGGTTTTGGTGTTCCAGCTCTTTATGCAGTATACCAAGACGCTACAGGAAATGCGAAAAATATTGCTATGGACTGGTGTAAAGGCGTTGGAGCAGCTCGTGTTGGTTTGCTTGAAACAACTTACAAAGAAGAAACTGAAGAAGATTTGTTTGGTGAACAAGCTGTACTTTGTGGTGGTTTGACTGCCCTTATCGAAGCAGGTTTTGAAGTCTTGACAGAAGCAGGTTATGCTCCTGAATTGGCTTACTTTGAAGTTCTTCACGAAATGAAATTGATCGTTGACTTGATCTATGAAGGTGGATTCAAGAAAATGCGTCAATCTATTTCAAACACTGCTGAATACGGTGACTATGTATCAGGTCCACGTGTGATTACTGAGCAAGTTAAAGAAAACATGAAAGCTGTCTTGGCAGATATCCAAAATGGTAAATTTGCAAATGACTTTGTAAATGACTACAAGGCTGGACGTCCAAAATTGACTGCTTACCGTGAACAAGCAGCTAACCTTGAAATTGAAAAAGTTGGTGCTGAATTGCGTAAAGCAATGCCATTCGTTGGTAAAAACGACGACGACGCATTCAAAATCTACAACTAATTCTTGTGAAGAAAAACAGAAGGCGAGTTGGGGGTACCTAACTCGCTTTTTATCTTAAACAGTATTTGAGGAGGAGACAATGCTAAGTGCAAAAGACGTGGTGAAAGCCCACAAAGTATTGAGTGGTGTAGTAGTCAATACTCCGCTTGATTATGATCATTATTTATCGGAGAAGTATGGTGCTAAGATTTATTTGAAGAAGGAGAATGCCCAGCGTGTTCGTTCTTTTAAAATTCGTGGAGCCTATTATGCCATTTCTCAATTAACAAAAGAAGAACGTGAGCGTGGTGTAGTCTGTGCCTCTGCAGGAAATCACGCCCAAGGTGTCGCCTATACTTGTAATGAGATGAAAATTCCTGCAACCATCTTTATGCCCATCACAACACCGCAACAAAAGATTGGACAGGTCCGCTTTTTTGGTGGTGATTTTGTGACAATTAAGTTAGTTGGGGATACCTTTGATGCTTCTGCTAAGGCAGCACAAGAATTTACAGTTTCTGAAAGCCGCACCTTCATTGATCCTTTTGATGATGCGCATGTTCAGGCTGGTCAAGGAACAGTAGCTTATGAGATTCTTGAAGAAGCCCGTAAAGAGTCTATTGATTTTGATACAGTACTTGTACCAGTAGGCGGTGGCGGATTGATTGCCGGTGTTTCTACTTATATTAAGGAAACCAACCCGACTATTGAAGTGATTGGAGTAGAAGCCAATGGAGCCCGCTCTATGAAAGCTGCCTTTGAGGCTGGGGGACCAGTTAAACTCAAAGAAATTGATAAGTTTGCTGATGGGATAGCTGTACAGAAAGTTGGACAATTAACCTATGAAGCGACCCGTCAGAATGTTGAAACGCTGATTGGGGTGGACGAGGGCTTGATTTCTGAAACCTTGATTGATCTTTATTCCAAACAAGGAATTGTAGCAGAACCAGCCGGGGCTGCTAGTGTTGCAGCCTTGGAAGTTTTATCAGACTATATCAAAGGCAAGACGATTTGTTGTATTATTTCTGGAGGAAATAACGATATCAACCGCATGCCAGAGATGGAAGAACGTGCCTTGATTTACGATGGAATCAAGCATTACTTTGTAGTGAATTTCCCACAGCGTCCAGGAGCTCTCCGAGAGTTTGTAAATGACATTTTGGGGCCAAATGATGACATCACTCGTTTTGAATATATCAAACGAGCAAGCAAGGGGACAGGCCCTGTATTGATTGGGATTGCTCTTGCCAATAAGCATGATTATGCTGGATTGATTCATCGTATGGAAAAGTTTGACCCGTCTTATATTAATTTGAATGGAAACGAAACATTGTATAACATGTTAGTTTAAACTAAAATAAAATTATTATCATATTATTTGCGTAATGATAACGATGGTGTTATAATGAGGGTGATGAAAGGGGGAGATTCCCATGGTTTTACAAATTTTACTTGTTTTATTGTTTTTAGTGGTGATTGCATCAGTGATTACGATTAGTTCTGTATATGTGGTTCGACAACAATCTGTCGCTATCATAGAACGCTTTGGTAAATACCAAAAGTTGAGCAATAGTGGTATTCATTTGCGGGCTCCCTTTGGGATTGATAGGATTGCGGCAAGAGTTCAACTACGCTTGTTGCAAAGTGAGATTGTTGTAGAGACAAAGACGCAAGATAATGTATTTGTGACGATGAATGTGGCAACTCAGTATCGAGTGAATGAAAATAACGTCACAGATGCCTATTATAAATTGATGCGTCCAGAAGCCCAAATTAAATCCTATATTGAAGATGCTTTGCGTTCATCTGTACCAAAGCTAACCCTAGATGAGTTGTTTGAGAAGAAGGATGAAATCGCCTTAGAAGTTCAAAAACAAGTAGCAGAAGAAATGTCTACATATGGGTATATCATTGTCAAGACGCTGATTACTAAGGTTGAACCTGATGCTGAAGTAAAACAATCCATGAATGAAATTAACGCAGCTCAACGTAAGAGAGTTGCAGCGCAAGAACTTGCTGAAGCAGATAAGATTAAAATTGTGACCGCAGCAGAAGCAGAAGCAGAAAAAGATCGCCTACATGGTGTAGGGATTGCAGAGCAGCGTAAAGCAATTGTTGACGGACTAGCTGATTCTATCAAAGAGTTAAAGGGAGCTAATGTTGAGCTAACTGAAGAACAAATCATGTCTATCCTATTAACGAACCAGTATTTAGACACATTGAATAATTTTGCAGAAAAAGAAGGAAATAATACAATCTTCCTACCAGCAAATCCTAATGGAGTTGAAGATATAAGAACTCATATATTATCGGCTTTAAAAGCCAAATAAAAATATGCAGAATAATATAGTTGTGACGAATATATGTTTTTTTATTGACAGATAAAATAAAAACGTATACAATTAGGAATTGTAAAGAATAATTCAGGAGAAGAACATGGTTAAGTCAAACTTTGAAAAGGTAGAAGCAGTTGTTGGCTGGGTTCGTGATAAGAAGATCACAGGTTACCGTATCTCTAAAGAAACGAATGCGCGTGAAATGTCTATCATTGCCCTAGCGCAAGGACGCGCAAAAGTTAAAAATATTTCATTTGAAACAGCTCTTAGTTTAATCGATTTCTATGAAAAAAATCATGAAAAATTTGAAGATTGAACTGTGGTTACAGGCAGATTTCTGAATCGAGTCTGCCTTTCCTTTACAATTACAAACTAAAAAGACTGCATTCTGTATGCAGTCTTTATTTATTAATTGAGATAACGCTGAAGGAATTCTTTTGTCCGTTCTTCTTTAGGGTTCGTGAAGAGTTCTTCAGGTTTACCTTCTTCTGCAATGATTCCCTTGTCCATGAAGATGACACGATGGGAGACGTCGCGAGCAAATTCCATTTCGTGGGTTACAACAATCATGGTCAAGCCTTCTTGAGCTAGGTCCTGCATAATTTTGAGGACTTCTCCGACCATTTCGGGGTCAAGGGCAGATGTTGGTTCGTCGAAGAGAATGGCGTCAGGATTCATGGAGAGTGCACGAGCGATAGCTACACGTTGCTTTTGTCCACCTGAAAGTTGCTTCGGCTTGGCTTGCCAGTAACGTTCTCCCATACCAACTTTTTCAAGATTCTCTTTGGCAATTTTTTCAGCTTCAGAGCGTTCTCGTTTAAGGACAGTCGTTTGGGCGACGATGGTATTTTCGAGGACATTCAGATTTTCAAAGAGATTGAAAGATTGGAAAACCATACCGAGCTTTTCACGATAATGGGTGAGGTTATAGCCTTTTTCCAGGACATTTTCTCCGCGATAGAGAATCTCTCCTCCTGTAGGTGTTTCTAGTAAATTAATCGAACGAAGGAAGGTTGATTTTCCGCTTCCCGAGCTTCCGATGATGGAAATAACCTCTCCTTTATGGACGGTGAGAGAAATGTCTTTTAGCACTTCATTTTGTCCATAGGATTTTTTTAGGTGTTTGATTTCAAGGATTGGTTGTGTCATTTTTTCAAATCCCCCGTTTGCATTTGGTTAGCACCTGTAGTGTAAGTGTCCATGTCCATATAGCGTTCGATAAAACGTAGGACACGGGTCACAGTGAAGGTGAGGACAAAGTAAATCACTGCAATGATGGTAAAGGTCTGGAAGTATTGATAGGTTTGAGTCGCTACAGTATTTCCTGAGAAATAAAGCTCGACAACTGAAATAACGTTCAATACAGAGGTATCTTTGATATTGATGACAAACTCATTACCAGTAGCAGGTAGAATATTACGGACAACCTGAGGAAGGACAATCTTACGCATGGTTTGATTGTGGGTCATACCAAGAGCAGTTGCAGCTTCGAACTGTCCCTTGTCAACTGCTAGAATACCACCACGAACGATTTCTGTCATGTAGGCACCCGTGTTGATTGAGACGATAAAGATAGCAGCCAGTGTCCGGTCGAGATTGATACCGAAAGCTTGAGCAGTCCCATAGTAGATAACCATGGATTGAACAATCATCGGTGTACCACGGAAGATTTCAATATAGACATTGAGAATCCAACCGACTAGTTTTTGTAGGCCGTAAATGGCTTTGTTTTCAGAGAGAGGAGCCGTACGGAAGACACCAATGGCAAGACCGATAATGAGACCTACGATAGTTCCGATGATTGAGATTAAAAGAGTGACACCTGCACCACGCAAGAGCTGTTGCCAGTTTTCAGAAAGAATTTTAGCAACTTGGCTGAAGAAATTACTGCTACTTTCTTCAGTTGCTGTTGCTTCGGCAGGTTGCTCCTGAATCATACGATCCATCAGTGCAACTTGTTCATCTTTGGAGATGGTTTCAATACTAGCATTAATTTGGCTGATACGACTGTCATCTTTACGAAGTCCAATGGCAATAGCAGTATCTTCTTCTCCAGTCTTGAAACCTGGTTCTACTTGGACCATCTTGAACTTAGAGTTAGCGGCTTCGGCAGTCAGTGCTTCAGGGCGTTCCGAAACATAGGCATCAATAACACCAGCCTCAAGAGCTTGGCGCATTTGGGCAAAGTCGCCCATAGCTGTTTCTTTCTTGACACCAGGGATTTGGGAAATCAAATCATAAAGGTAAACACCTTGTTGAGAAGTGATTTTTGCTCCGCTAAAGTCCTCTAAAGATTTGGCATTCGCATAGGCAGAGTCCTTTTTGACCAATAGAACTGGCTCGCTAGTATAGTAACTGCTTGAAAAAGCAATTTCTTGTTTGCGTTCAGCGGTTGGGCTCATACCGGCAATGATCATATCGATTTTGCCAGAAGTAAGGGCTGGAACAAGTCCTTCCCACTTGGTTTTCACGACCAAAGGTTCCTTACCCAGATCTTTGGCAATCTTTTTAGCGATTTGAACATCATAGCCGTTGGCATATTGGTTGGTACCGTCGATTTTAACAGCACCATTACTATCGTCGTCTTGGGTCCAGTTGAAGGGAGCGTAAGCTGCCTCCATTCCGATGCGTAAATATTCGTCGGCTTGGACTTGGCTAGCTAGTCCTAATGTAAGGGCTAGGCTAGCAAGAATAGATAAGCATAATTTTTTCATGTTTTCTCCTATTTCTGGTCTAAAAATGACTTCTCTCTATTGTATCTAAAAATGGTGAGATTTTCAATACAAGTAAGCCTTTACTTATAAAAAATGATATAATGATAGCAAAGATAAAAAGGGGGATTGTGTTGTGAAAAAGACTTTTTTCGTGCTTTTATTTAGCTTGTTTTGTATTTTACCACTCTCTGTTTTTGCGGTTGATTTTAAGATTCGCTCTTATCAAGGTGATTTGTATATTCATGCAGATAATACAGCAGAATTTAGGGAGAAAGTAGTCTATTATTTTGATGAAGACTTTAATGGACAACTAGTAGGACTTGGCCGTTCTGGTAAGATGCCAAAGGGCTTTGAAATAGATTCCAGTCCGAAGATTCAGGTATGGAAAAATGCTAGCGCCATTGAAAATGTCAATAGTGAAGTAATAGAAGGAACAGAAGGGTATACTGTAAAAGTGTATAATCCAGGCCAAGAAGGGGATACCGTTGAAGTGGTAATCACATGGCAACTAAAAAACCTCCTATTTCTATATGATGATATCGCGGAACTTAATTGGCAACCCTTGACAGATAGTTCAGAACCTATCGAAAATTTTGAGTTTCGGGTAACAGGCTTTAATGGAGCTGAAAAACTTTTCTTTCATACAGGGAAACTCTTTACAGAGGGCAAGGTAGAGAAGACAGGTGGTGATTATCGTGTTCATTTGCAGAACCTACCTCGTCAGCGTGGGGTTGAATTGCATGCCTATTGGCCTAGAAAAGATTTTGGAACTGATTTGAATCAGGGATTGAAGGGCAATCGTTTAGCAGAATTTAAAAAAATAGAGGAATCCATTACTGCTGAAAAAGCTCAAAGTAAAGCTCTGGTTACGTGGATTATCCCTTTGCTACTCTCGCTTTCTTTAGTCTTTAGTGTTATTTTCTACTGCATTTACAGAAGAAAAACCTCCCCATCGAAGAAATATGCCAAAAATCACCGTCTCTATGAACCGCCAATGGACTTAGAACCGATGGTTTTATCGGAAGCTGTTTACTCCACTTCTTTAGAGGAAGTCAGCCCCTTGACCAAGGGAGGAGGGAAGTTCACTTTTGACCAACTCGTTCAGGCAACTTTATTGGATGTGATCGACCGTGGAAATGTTTCGATCATCTCAAATGGAGATGAGGTCCGTCTAAAAGTCATAAAAGAAAAAGGATTGGAAAGTTTTGAAAAAGATTGCCTTAATTTGGCTTTTTCAGGAAGAGAAGAAGTGCTTGTTTCAGATTTGTTTGCAGATTACCAAGTGTCAACTAGTCTTTACCAAGGTGCAAAAGCAGCTGATGAAAAACGAATTCAGAAAACAGGACGTAAGCTTAAGTCGTCTTTTGAGCAAGCTCTGAAGCAGATGCAGGATGGAGTGAGAAAGCGGGTTTCCTCTTTGCAACTTCCAGATTATTATCGTTCACTGAGTAATGGTGAAAAAATCCTGCGATTGACGATAGGTGTCTTTACGATTTTACCTGCTTTCGTTGGTTTTGGCTGGTTCTTGTATAGTTTGGATGCCCACGGGTATCTTTCTCTGCTACTTCTTATCCTTGGATTTGCAGGCTTGATGTTAGCTGTCGTCTATTATTGGACAACCCGATTTGATACTCGTGATGGTGTTTTAAATGAAGATGGACTAGAAGTGTACTATCTCTGGACTAGTTTTGAAAACATGCTTCGCGATATCGCTCATCTAGACAAGGCAGAATTAGAGAGTATTGTTCTTTGGAATCGCCTCCTTGTCTATGCTACTTTATTTGGTTATGCGGACAAGGTGAGTCATTTGATGAGATCTTATCAGATTCAGGTCGAGAACCCAGATATCAATCTTTATGTAGCTTATGGCTGGCACAGTATGTTTTATCATTCAACTGCTCAAATGAGCCACTATGCTAGTATTGCAAACACAGCTAGCAACTACTCCGTATCTTCTGGAAGTGGTTCTTCAGGTGGAGGATTCTCAGGAGGCGGAGGCGGTGGTAGCATCGGTGCCTTCTAAAAAACCTATCGCAGAATCTGAAATTATGTTATAATAGAGGACAGAAAAAGGAGTAATACATGTATCTTATTGAAATTTTGAAGTCGATCTTTTTTGGGATTGTTGAAGGAATTACAGAATGGTTGCCCATTTCAAGTACGGGTCACTTGATCTTGGTTGAAGAATTTGTACAATACAAGGACCAAAATGAAGCCTTCATGTCCATGTTTAATGTTGTCATTCAGCTCGGTGCTATCTTAGCGGTTATGGTGATTTACTTTAACAAGCTCAATCCCTTCAAACCTGGCAAAACTAAGGTGGAAGTCCGTCGAACTTGGCAATTGTGGTCAAAAGTCCTCGTTGCGACCTTGCCTTTGCTATTGGTCTTTAAATTAGATGATTGGTTTGATGCCAACTTCCATAACATGGTTTCAGTTGCGATTATGTTGATTATCTATGGTGTTGCCTTTATCTATCTCGAAAAACGAAATAAGGCGCAAGCCATTGAACCAACAGTAACAGAGCTAGACAAGTTGCCTTATAAAACAGCTCTTTACATCGGACTCTTTCAAGTCCTCGCCCTCTTCCCAGGAACGAGCCGTTCTGGTGCAACTATCGTTGGTGGTTTGTTAAATGGAACGAGTCGCTCTGTCGTAACAGAGTTTACCTTCTACCTTGGAATTCCTGTGATGTTTGGAGCCAGTGCTTTAAAGATTTTCAAATTTATCAAAGCAGGCCAACTCTTGAGTTTTGGACAACTGTTCTTGCTTTTGGTTGCTATGGGAGTAGCCTTCGCGGTCAGCATGGTTGCTATTCGCTTCTTGACCGGTTATGTGAAGAAGCACGATTTTACCCTCTTTGGTAAATACCGTATCGTACTCGGTAGTGTCTTGTTGCTCTATAGTTTTGTGCGTTTATTTGTATAAGAAAAAGCTTGAGGGAATCTTCCTTCAAGCTTTTTAAAATCCTGTTACTGTGACTCCTAGCAAACGAATGCCTTTTTCTTTTTCAGCTAGTTCTTCGTAGAGTTGAAGGGCAGTTTGAGAAATCTGACTAGCATCCTGTGTTGCTTGTGGGAGGCTTTTTCGTCTAGTTAGAGTAGAGAAGTCAGCATATCGTATTTTTAGGATAATGATTTTTCCAGCTTTGCCTTGTTGGCTGAGATTGTGAGCTACCTTTTCTGAGAGAAGAGTCAGCTCTTTTTTGATGTCTTCTTCTACTTGCAGAATCTTCCCATAGGTTTTCTCCTTGCCAATGGACTTACGAATGCGATCGGACTTGACTGGAGAATTGTGAATACCACGAGCCTTTCGATAAAGATCAAAACCGAGTCTGCCAAACCGATCGATTAAAGTGACTTCTGAGACATCCAATAAGTCTGCGCCAGTATAAATACCCATTTCATGAAGGCGTTCAACTGTTTTTTTGCCCACACCGTGAAATTTAGCAATGTCCATTTGTTTGAGAAAATCCTCGGCCTGATCTGGGAGGATGACTGTTAAACCATGTGGTTTTTGATAGTCACTAGCCATTTTAGCTAAGAATTTGTTATAAGAGACGCCTGCAGAAGCAGTCAGATGTAGCTCCTGCCAGATATCTTGTTGGATGAGGCGGGCTATTTTGACAGCTGACTTGATACCGAGTTTATTTTCTGTCACATCCAAGTAAGCCTCGTCAATACTCATAGGTTCAATCAAATCAGTGTAGCGTTTAAAAATAGCTCGAATCTCAAGTCCTACGGTCTTATACTTTTCATAATTTCCTGAGATAAAGACAGCTTGGGGACAGCGCTCATAAGCTTCTTTAGAACTCATGGCTGAATGAACACCAAAAGCTCGTGCTTCGTAGCTACAGGTAGAAACGACACCTCGACCACCTGTTTGTCTGGGATCACTCCCAATGATAACAGGTTTGCCCTTTAACTTGGGATTATCTCTGATTTCCACCGCAGCAAAAAAGGCATCCATGTCGATATGGATGATTTTTCTGGACAAATCATTAATCAATGGAAATATGAGCATTTTTGTTCCTTTCTAGCGTCATTTTCTATTCATTATACCTTTTTTTCTGAAAAAATGGAAAAGAGTAGTCCGACTTTCAAATATATAATACAGATAGCATTAAAATATAGTCTGTATTATAAAAGAAAGCGCTAAAAAGGCTGTTTTCTTCTTGTTGAAATCGGTTACTGTGTGGTATACTTGATTTATGAATGTAACAGATAGTTGTTACTAGAAAGAAAAATGAGGACATTAACATGGTTGTTAAGACAGTTGTTGAAGCGCAAGATATTTTTGATAAAGCTTGGGAAGGCTTCAAAGGCGTAGATTGGAAAGAAAAAGCAAGTATTTCTCGCTTCGTTCAAGCTAACTACACACCTTACGATGGAGATGAAAGTTTCCTTGCTGGCCCAACAGAACGTTCGCTTCACATCAAAAAAATCGTAGAAGAAACAAAAGCACACTACGAAGAAACTCGTTTCCCAATGGACACTCGTCCAACATCTATTGCTGATATTCCTGCTGGATTTATCGACAAAGAAAACGAATTGATCTTCGGTATCCAAAACGATGAACTCTTCAAATTGAACTTCATGCCAAAAGGTGGTATCCGTATGGCTGAAACTACTTTGAAAGAAAATGGATACGAACCAGATCCAGCTGTTCATGAAATCTTCACAAAATACGTAACAACAGTTAACGACGGTATTTTCCGCGCTTACACTTCAAATATCCGTCGTGCTCGTCACGCTCACACTGTAACTGGCCTTCCAGATGCTTACTCACGTGGACGTATCATCGGTGTTTACGCACGTCTTGCTCTTTACGGTGCAG
>CAUVMH010000038.1:0-14145 GCA_963552835.1 uncultured Streptococcus sp.
TAAATCGTTAGGTCGGGTAACCGGCGCGGGGGTTCGAATCCCCCATTCTCCGTACTTAGAGAGCTAGTAAGCTCTTTTTTTGTGTGTATTTCTTTTAAAATAATAGTGAGTAAAAATTTTTAATATAGCAACAGCTTTGCTAGGTTTAGTGCTTTATTAGGAATAAAGATTTTGAGATATTAGGTGATTCTATATGAAAAATGGAATAAAATTTTGTAGTATTTTTTATAGATTTATACTATTTATATTTGTAGTGATTTTAACTGGGATTTCGATGATCTTAGATACAACAGAAGCTCAAATTCGCTTTTTAAATCTATCCTTGATTGTTGGGCAAGAGGGGTTGAGGATTGTTACAGTTGTAGTTTTGCTCCTTACTTTTCTTCTATCCTTCTTGCTTAAATGGAAATGTTCAATTCATAAAAAAGGGATTTATCTAAGAAAAATTGATTTATTTGTAGCTTGGGATGAGATTAGAGGTCTTAGCCATGTCTGGATCAATGAATATCATCGTGGACCTCATGGTTTCCTGTTCTATAATCGTAAGACGCTGGTTATTTATAGGAAAAATTACCAGCCGATTTGCCTTTATAATATTTCATTATTGGCCTTATATGTGGCTAAATGTTATCATCCAAAATTGAAAACCAATATAGTCTTAGCAACGTTAGCAAGTCTCTTCAATATGGCTTTAAATGCATGGTTCTTGTATGAGATGTTTAGTAAAAATTTGGTGAATATAAAAGCTGAAGTCTTTATGTTTTGGGTGCTTTTATATGCTGTTAAAGTTTTTGCGCTGCCATTGATTATGCTTGAATATGAGAATCACTGCTATGGAGCTTCTTTGGTACATAGCACGGCATATAAAAAGAATGCCTCAAAAGCTATCCACCTGTAAATTGTTGATAGGAAGCTAGCTATTTATATATCTGTTACTTTCTACATTCAAACAGCACTATATGCTTGCTAGATGAGATTCTAGACATCATATAGTGCTGTTTGTTAAGTCCAGCTAGTGAGTGAGATTTCACCACTATTGAGCCAGATTTCTGTCTGGTCATCAAACTGGATAAGGAGTTGTCCTTTGTCGGAGATGTCCTTGGCAACTCCTTTTTTTTCAGTCTGATCTTGGATAAAACTGACCTCTCTTCCTAGAACAAGAGAGTGTTCTTTATAAAGATAGAGTAGTTCTTCGGGTGCTGTTTGGTAGAAACAACGCCAAATTTCTGAGATTAGTTCGTTTCGTGTGATAGGAGCTGGTGGTGTAAAGAGACTTCCTGCTTTTTCTTTTAGGTCATCTGGGAAGTCTGCTATAGAAAAATTTATACCAAGTCCGATAATGACGTCTGTAACCAAGCCTGTCTCAACTGATGTCATTGCTTCGGTGAGGATACCTGCTATTTTTTTATTTTTAAAGTAGATGTCATTTACCCATTTGATATCTACTTCTATCATAGTTAGATTTTTAATGGCTTTGTAGACTGCAGCAGCTACAAGGAGAGTATAGGATGGGAGTTTATCATATGGGAGGTTTGGTTGAATATGCAGGGACATATAGATGCCTCCCTGAGATGGAGAATAGTAGGGGCGCTGAAAGCGGCCACGACCTGCCGTCTGACAGGTTGAAAGATAGAGTGTATTTCCTTTGTTTCCAGCTTCAATCCCTTCTTTTGCATCTGTTTGTGTTGATTTTGTCTCAGGTTTGTAGCGAATGGTTAAGTTGGTGTTCTCCTGAATCAAATCAGGCAATATCAGATCGCCTTGAATAAGCTTGTAGCCTCTATTTTTGATACTGTCAATTTCTAGGCCTTCTTGTTGAAGACGTTGGATCGCTTTCCATATAGATGTACGGCTCAGATTTAGTGCTTCTCCGATTTTTTCTCCGCTAACATAATCGTTTTCTCTAGCTAATATTTGGTAGACTAGTTGGTGTGATTTCATTGATTTTCCTTTCTAGCTGAGAGGGAATGAGAGTATTCTTTTCGAGTTTGACTAGGTGTTTTATGAAAATACTGCTTGTAGGCTTTTGAGAAATGTAGTGGATCTGAAAAACCCACAGAATATGCAATGACTTTGATCGTTTCATTGGTGTGTTCTAGTAACTGTTGAGCGCGCTTCATTCGAACGAAAAGTAAATACTCTTTTGGAGAGAGTTGGTGAAACTCTTTAAACACACTGGTTAAGTAACTTCTATGAACCGATAGCTCTTTAGCTAAATCTTGAATGGTGAGCGATTGTGGATAGTGACTATCAATTAATTGTTTGCAGTCAAGATAGAGTTGGTGGGTTGATGAAATATTCTCTTTTTTCTGTTTGGGAGCAATAGTTCCTAGATGAAACATTAGTTCATGGAGTTGTCCCATGATGTGGAGTTGAGCCAATTCATTTGATTTTGTAATCTGAGCGAAGCGGACAATATCTGAGATGAGTTTTGCAGTTGTTTGTGTATGACAGTTATTTGACTGGATGAGGTAGGATTGGTCAGAAATTTGAGATAGAGCAAAGTAGTCAGGTGCCCTCCCTCCGGAGATCCCCAACCAGTAGTAAGCCCAAGGATCCTGGCTATCTGCTTGATAGAATGTTAATTCATCTGGTTTTAGTAAAAAGAAATCTCCTGTCTTTAAATCAACAATTTTCCCATTATAATGGAACTGACCTTTTCCTTTAGTAATGTAATGTAGTACATAGGTATCTCGAATAGCTGGGCCAAAAGAGTAGTTAGGCGTGCATTCTTCATAACCGTAGAAGCTAAGAGAAAGATCAATTGTTCCAGTCTGGTATTCTGAAAAAACGAGCATGGGCCACCTCCTACCTAACATTTTACCATACTTTAGAGACATTTTTCTATTTTAGAAAGCGCTTTTATTTGCTAAAATTTTATCAAGAAATCGATGAGGTACAATTTATGGGAATTCGGATAGAGAATAATCTTTTTTACGTTGAGAGTAAAGGTTTAAGTTTGATTATTGAAAATAGGGATGGGTTCTTATTATTAAAACATTTAGGAAAGACTATTAAGAACTATAGAGGGGCTAATAGTGTTTATGAACGCGATCATGCTTTTTCTGGTAATCCCATAGCTACTAATCGAACCTTTAGTTTGGATACGCAACGTCAAATTTTTGGACAACATGGTTTGGGTGACTTTAGAAAACCAACTTTACAGGTTCAACATGATGCAACTGAAGTAACAGACTTTCGATTTGTAGAAGCAAAGATTTTAAAAGGTCAGAATGGTCCACAGGGCTTACCTTCTCCACACAGCATGGATGGTACAGAGACGCTTGTCTTGATTTTAAAAGATCCTCAAGCTAAGCTTAGTCTGACTTTGTATTATACAGCTTTTGATAATGATGCGACAATTGCTAGTTACAGCAAATTGGAGAATAATAGTAATCAGGAAGTTGTCATTCATAAGGACTTTTCTTTTATGTCTGATTTTCCTGCTGCAGCTTACGAAATAGTGACTTTACAGGGAGCTTATGCTCGTGAAAAGACTGTTCGACGTCAACAGGTAGAACAAGGAATCTTTTCGATTAGTTCGAACCGTGGAGCTTCTGGGCATGCTCAAACACCAGCTCTTCTATTATGTGATCAAGGAGTTACAGAGGATGCTGGGAATGTGTTTGCTCTACAACTACTGTATAGTGGAAACTTCGAAGCTTTTGTTCAAAAGAATCAACTGAATGAAGTTCGGGTGGCTATTGGCATTAATCCAGAAAACTTTTCTTGGAAGTTAGATCCTAAGGAAAACTTTGAAACACCGGTAGCTTTAGTGACTTATTCAGATAAGGGATTAACCGGTATCAGTCATGAAAGTCAGAATTTTGTACTTAAGCACATTATGCCAAGTAACTTTTCTAAAAAAGAGCGTCCAATTCTAATCAATAACTGGGAAGCTACCTACTTTGACTTTCAGAGAGAAAAATTGTTAGAACTAGCTGATGAAGCTAAGAAAGTTGGAATAGAACTTTTTGTATTAGATGATGGGTGGTTTGGTAATCGCTTTGATGATAATCGTGCTTTAGGTGATTGGGTTGTTAATGAGAAAAAATTGGGTGGAAGTCTAGAAAGTCTGATTTCAGCTATCCATGAAAGAGGTTTGCAGTTTGGGCTTTGGTTAGAACCTGAGATGATTTCCGTTGATAGCGACTTGTATCGCAAACATCCTGACTGGGCTATTCAGGTTCCAGGGTATGAGCATACTTACTCTCGGAATCAATTAGTACTTAATCTTGCCAATCCACAGGTAGTAGAATATCTGAAAAATGTCTTAGATGAACTCCTCTCTCATCATAAGATTAACTACATCAAATGGGATATGAACCGCAATATCACTAATATGGGGAATGGTTCAGTTTATCTGGAAACCCAGATGCAGTCTCATCAGTATATGTTGGGGCTTTACGAACTCGTTTCTTATCTGACAGAGAAACACAGTCATATTCTCTTTGAGTCCTGCTCTGGTGGTGGTGGACGAAATGATCTTGGTATGATGCGTTATTTCCCACAAGTCTGGGCTAGTGATAATACTGATGCTATTTCACGTTTACCAATACAATACGGTTCATCCTATCTCTATCCAACCATTTCTATGGGTGCTCATGTGTCAGCAGTGCCAAATCATCAGATGGGACGAATGACACCATTGGAAACTCGCGGTCATGTGGCCATGATGGGGAATCTGGGTTATGAGCTTGATTTAACAAGTTTATCAGATGAAGAGAAGACTGAGATTGCTAACCAGGTGAACTTGTATAAAGAATTGCGGCCAGTAGTCCAGTTGGGAAATCAGTATAGGTTAATCAATCCCGATGCTGAATCCAATGAAGCAGCTGTACAATTTAACTATGGAAATCAAACGATTGTAACCTACGTCCGAGTTTTATCGGTTGTGGAAACAATGGAAACAACTTTAAAGTTAAAAGATTTGGATGAAGAGGGATGGTATGAATTACAGGAAAATGGTGTAGTTTACTCAGGTGCAGAACTCATGTATGCGGGTATTACTATGGAGCTTCCGCAGGGAGATTATCTCAGCAGGCAGTTACATTTCATTAGAAGATAAGGAGATAAAATCATGAGATGGTATAAAAAGATGAGCTTAATTGCTACTACAGGACTCTGCCTTTTGGGACTGTCAGCTTGTAGTAGTCAAGAGGAGTCAACTGATGGCAAGGTAACGATTGAGTTTTTTAACCAGAAGACCGAGATGGCGGATACCTTGCAAAGGATAGTGGATGATTTTGAGAAGGAACACCCTACTATTGATGTAAAACTGACGACTGTTCCCGCAGCTGGAATTGTTCTAAAGACTCGGATTTTATCAGGAGATGTTCCAGATATTATTAATATCTATCCTCAAAATATGGATTTTCAGGAGTGGGCAAAAGCAGGTTATTTTGCAGATATGACAGGGAAATCTTATCTTGAGAACATCAAGAACGACTATGCTGAAAAGTATGCAATCAATAACAAGGTTTATAGTGTGCCTTTAACTGCCAACCTTTATGGAATCTATTACAATAAAACGAAGTTTAAAGAATTAGGACTTGAGGAACCGAAGACTTTTAAAGAGTTTCAAGAGATTGTTAAAAAAATAAAAGATAGTGGGAATTCTCCATTTGCAGTTGCAGGCAATGAGGGCTGGACATTAAATGGTTACCACCAACTTTCTCTCATTACTATTACAGGTAGTGGAGATGCGGCTAATAATTACCTTCGCTTTTCAAAACCAAACGCCATCTCTGCAGATGATGCTATTTTAAAAGCAGATGCAGAACGACTCGATTTATTAGCAGATAATGCTCAAGATGGTTGGCGTGGTGCCTCTTATAATGATGCGGTGGTAGCATTTTCGAGTGAAACAGCCTTAATGATGCCACAAGGATCGTGGGCCCTAGCAGCCATCAATCAACAGGATCCAAAATTTGAGGTGGGGATGTTTGCTTTCCCAGGAGAAGAAGTAGGAAAAGAAGTCACTGTTGGTGCAGGGGATATGGCATTATCAACTTCAGCTACTACTAAACATCCTAAAGAAATCGAAGAATTTATCAGCTATATGACTAGTCCAAAAGCTATACAGTCATACTATGATGTAGATGGATCACCAGTTGCTGTAAAAGGCATACAGGAAAAAGAAGACTCAGCGCTTGCAGATATTTCTAAACTGGCATTTACGGATAAACATTATGTTTGGTTGGGCCAACGCTGGAACTCTGAAGAAGACTTTTTTAATCTAAGTACAGGTTACCTGATGGATAAAAATCTGAAAAATATGGCAAACAATCTCAATGCTTTCTTTAATCCAATGAAGGCAGATTTGGACTAGAATAGGAGTTAAGACGATATGGCTATTCGAAGATTTTTAAATAAATACTGGGGTTGGACATTTTTGCTCATCCCGCTTGCTTTACAAGCTATCTTCTTTTACTTTCCAATGGTGCAAGGTGCTTTCTATAGTTTGACTAACTGGACTGGATTGACCTATAATTATAAATTTGTTGGTTTGAATAACTACAAATTGCTGATGATTGATGGGAAATTCTTCACAGCCATAGCCTTTACTTTGATTTTAACTCTGGCATTGATTATTGGAGAGATTACGATTGGGATGGTTGTCGCACGAGCCTTAAATTCTAAGATGAAGGGGCAGACCTTCTTTAGAGCTTGGTTCTTTTTCCCGGCTGTTTTGTCTGGATTGACAGTTTCCTTGATTTTTAAACAATTCTTCAACTATGGTCTTCCAACGATTGGGAAAATTTTAGGAATTAGCTTTTTACAAGAGAGTCTATTAGGGACACCTGTCGGAGCGGTAGTAGCAACTATTTTTGTTCTTCTATGGCAAGGAGTAGCAATGCCAATTATTCTCTTTCTTGCTGGTCTTCAGAGTATTCCAAATGATATTTTAGAGGCGGCATCAATTGATGGTGCAACAAGTAAACAAACTTTTTGGAAGATTGAATTGCCCTATTTATTGCCAACGATTTCTATGGTTTTTATTCTGGCTCTTAAGTCCGGTTTGACAGCCTTTGACCAAATTTTTGCATTGACGAGTGGTGGTCCAAATAATGCTACAACGTCTCTTGGACTTTTAGTCTACAACTATGCTTTCAAGAGTAATCAATATGGATATGCGAATGCAATTGCCTTGATTTTATTCTTAATTATTGGAATTGTTTCTCTTATCCAAATCAAGCTATCAAAGAAATTTGAAATCTAATAGAGGAGTCCTACACATGAAAAAAGAAGAAAAATTGAATCAGTTTTGGAAATATGTCCTCTTGATAGTCGGTGGTATTCTTATACTTGTTCCTTTGTTGGTAACAGTATTTAGTTCTTTCAAAACAACTAAGGATATCATGAATCATTTCTTTAGTTTGCCCAATCCTTTTACGTTGAGTAATTATGAACGATTGATTTCGGATGGAATTGGAGGCTATTTCTGGAATTCAGCTGTTATTACGGTGTTATCATTGATTGTAGTAGCTTTCTTTATACCAGCTGCAGCTTATTCCATTGCTCGAAATATGTCCAAGAAAAAAGCCTTTGCAATTATGTATTCGCTCTTGATCTTAGGGATATTTGTTCCATTTCAAGTGATTATGATTCCCATTACAGTTATGATGAGTAAACTCGGTCTAGCAAATATGTGGGGGCTAGTAATACTCTACTTAACTTATGCTATTCCACAGACTCTCTTCTTGTATGTTGGTTATATTAAAATCAGTATACCAGATAGTTTAGATGAAGCTGCAGAAATTGATGGGGCTGATCGTTTTACAACTTATCGTCGAATCATTTTTCCAATGCTAAAGCCCATGCATGCGACAACTTTGATTATCAATGCTCTCTGGTTCTGGAATGACTTTATGTTGCCACTGTTGATTCTGAATAAGGATTCCAAGATGTGGACTTTGCCTCTCTTCCAATACAACTACCAAGGTCAGTACTTCAATGACTATGGCCCAAGTTTTGCATCTTATATTGTGGGAATTGTAACGATAACCATTGTCTACCTCATCTTCCAAAAACATATCATTTCAGGAATGAGTAACGGAGCAGTGAAGTAAGAAAGTACTTAGGGAATTTATAATTCCATACATAGACGAACGGTTCAGCTTATTGACAATTCTATGTAGAAAACAAGAAAGTAGTACTTAATTGCTTGCAGTCTATATTAGTACGAGTTCAATGTGAACAAAAAATCTAAAAATATCTTTCATTTACGAAGCCAGGTCATATAAGACTTGGCTTTCATCAGAAAAAGGAGAACATCTATGACCATTCAAAATAAAACTATGTTGATTACTTACTCAGATAGTCTTGGAAATAACCTTAAAGACTTGTATGAGAATTTGGAAGAACATTTTGGCGATGCTATTGGGGGAGTTCACCTTCTACCATTTTTCCCATCAACAGGTGATCGTGGATTTGCGCCAGTTGACTATGATGAAGTGGATTCAGCTTTTGGTGATTGGGAGGATGTTAAGCGTTTAGGTGAGAAATATTATCTTATGTTTGACTTTATGATTAATCATATTTCTCGTCAATCTAAGTATTATAGGGACTATCAAGAAAAACATGAAGCTAGTGAATTTAAAGATCTCTTTTTAAACTGGGATAAGTTTTGGCCAGAGAACCGTCCGACACAGGCTGATGTAGATTTAATTTACAAGCGTAAGGATCGTGCACCAAAGCAAGAGATTGTTTTTGCAGATGATTCAGTGGAACATTTGTGGAATACCTTTGGTGAGGAGCAGATTGATCTTGATGTGACTAAAGAAGTAACGATGAAATTTATCCGTAAGACCATTCAGCACTTGGCAAGTAATGGGTGTGATTTGATTCGTCTAGATGCCTTTGCTTATGCAGTGAAGAAATTGGATACCAATGATTTCTTTGTAGAACCAGATATTTGGGATTTATTGGACAAAGTCCGAGATATAGCAGCTGAGTACGGTGCAGAGCTCTTACCTGAGATTCATGAGCACTATTCGATTCAGTTTAAAATAGCGGACCATGATTACTATGTTTATGATTTTGCCCTTCCAATGGTGACCCTTTATACTCTTTACAGTTCCAGAACAGAGCGTTTGGCTAAGTGGTTAAAGATGAGCCCGATGAAGCAATTTACGACACTGGATACTCATGATGGGATTGGAGTGGTGGATGTCAAAGATATCCTGACCGATGAGGAAATTGACTATGCTTCAAATGAACTCTATAAGGTTGGAGCGAATGTCAAACGTAAGTACTCTAGTGCAGAGTATAACAATCTAGATATCTACCAAATCAATTCAACCTACTATTCTGCGCTTGGAGATGATGATGTCAAGTACTTCCTCGCTCGTCTGATTCAAGCTTTTGCTCCAGGTATTCCTCAGGTTTACTATGTGGGTCTATTAGCAGGAAAAAATGACTTGAAATTATTAGAAGAAACCAAAGAAGGTAGAAATATTAATCGTCATTACTATAGCAACGAGGAAATAGCAGAAGAAGTTCAACGTCCTGTGGTAAAGTCTCTTCTCAATCTATTTTCTTTCCGTAATCAATCAGAGGCCTTTGACCTAGAAGGGACTATTGAGATAGAAACACCAACAGCTCACAGCATTGTAATCAAACGTCAAAATAAAGACAAGTCCGTAACAGCAGTAGCAGAAATTGATTTGCAAAGTCAGACCTATCAAGTATTGGAAAACGGCAGAAAAATTCAGTTCTAGTGCTATATTAATGAAAGAGTTTTTTTGTGGCGAAAACGTGTTCATTGTTCCCAAATGACGGAAAAAATGGTAGAATATAAAGATAGTTTAGCATTTATCTTCTGGAGAAATCCAGAACAGAAAGGATTCGTTTTGAAATCAATTGGATTACTGGATAAGATAAGAGGGCTTTCGAAAAAAGATTTCTTTTTGTATTTGATAATCATAAGTATCTTTTTACCTTTTTATTTGTTCTTAGCACTCTTTGCTTTATATTTGATAGGTTTACTTGTTACTGGGGAGATGAAGGGAATTATCAAAGGATTAATCAAACATCCTGTACTTCTCTTTTTTATTGCCTATAGTAGTATCATCTCTATCGTCGCCAAGAACTGGCTTGGATTGGTTGCATCTTTACTGATGTTTCTCTTCCTCATTTTCTTTAGCTTCTACCAGAAACGTCTGACGCATGCTTTCTTTCGACTGATTCTGCAGACAATCTTGTTTGGTAGTGTGCTCTCTGCGGCTTTTGCTACCTTGGAGCATTTTCAAATTGTAAAGAAATTTAACTACGCCTTTCTTTCGCCCAATATGCAAGTATGGCACCAAAACCGTGCAGAGGTGACCTTCTTCAATCCTAACTACTATGGGATTATCTGTTGCTTCTGTATCATGATAGCTTTTTATCTCTTTACAACGACGAAGTTAAGATGGTTAAAAATCTTTTGTGTGCTAGCAGGTTTTGTGAATTTCTTTGGATTGAACTTTACTCAAAATCGAACTGCCTTTCCTGCTATTATCGCTGGAGCCATTATTTATCTCTTTACGACCATTAAAAACTGGCGCGCCTTCTGGCTCAGTATTGGTGTTTTCGGGATTGGACTTTGTTTCCTCTTCTCAAGCGATTTGGGAGTCCGTATGGGAACACTAGATTCTTCAATGGAGGAGCGTGTTTCAATTTGGAATGCGGGTATGACTTTGTTTAAACAAAATCCGATCTGGGGTGAAGGACCACTGACCTATATGAATTCCTATCCGAGAATCCATGCTCCCTATCATGAACACGCGCACAGTCTTTACATTGATACCATTTTGAGTTATGGATTGATTGGAACAATTCTCTTATCCATTTCTTCGGTTATCCCAGTTCATATGATGATGGATATGAGCCAGGAGTCTGGTAAACGACCAATTATCGGTCTTTATCTGTCTTTCCTTACAGTAGTCGCTGTACATGGAATTTTTGACCTGGCTCTCTTCTGGATACAGTCAGGATTCATCTTCTTGCTGGTTATGTGCAGTCTACCACTGGAACATCGAACACTGGTGTCCGAAATGACAGATTAAGTTGATCAAGATTAGAGATCTTCTACTTTAGGTAGGAGGTCTTTTTTGTTGGTGGAAATTATTTCTAAATCGAAATAGTTGACAGATGGAACGAGAGGTGTTACAATGGAAATAATTCGATATAGAAATAAATTGGAGAGGTCATGAAGGATAGTCATTTAGTTGCCCATCATATTCGTTTGTTGAATGGGCGGATTTTTCAAAAGTTACTGAGTCAGGATCCTGAAGTTCTTTATCGGAGTGAACAGGGCAAGATTCTCACGGTGTTATGGAATAGTGAGACAGGTTGCGCTACAGCCACAGATATTGCACTAGCGACAGGACTTGCTAACAATACGCTCACAACCATGATAAAGAAACTTGAGGAGCAAAACCTGGTCATCATTAGTCCATGTGGAATAGATAAGAGAAAGAAATATGTCAAGTTGACAGAGCAGGGTTGGTCCCAGAAAGAAGTTGGCCATCGTATCAGTCAAAAACTGGATGCTATTTTTTATAAAGGCTTCTCAGAGGAAGAAATTCGGCAGTTTGAAAGCTATCAGGAACGCATTTTAGACAATCTGAAAGAGAAGGAACATGAGGTTTAGAATGGGGTAAATTAGTTATTAAAAGTTTGGTAACTTGACCAATCGAGGAAAATTTTAAATTGAGGACAAAGAATGATTGAATACAAAAATGTGGCGCTACGCTATACAGAAAAAGATGTTTTGAGAGATGTCAATTTACGAATTGAGAATGGAGAGTTCATGGTTTTAGTTGGGCCTTCTGGGTCCGGTAAGACGACCATGATTAAGATGATTAACCGTCTCTTGGAACCAACTGATGGAAATATTTATATGGATGGCAAGCGCATCAAAGACTATGATGAGCGTGAACTTCGTCTTTCTACTGGTTATGTTTTACAGGCCATTGCTCTGTTTCCCAATCTAACGGTTGCAGAAAATATTGCTCTCATTCCTGAGATGAAGGGCTGGACTAAGGAAAAAATTGCGAAGAAAACAGAAGAGCTTTTAGCTAAAGTTGGCTTGCCAGTAGTTGAGTATGGGCATCGACTTCCGAGTGCATTATCTGGTGGAGAACAGCAACGGGTCGGGATTGTCCGTGCCATGATTGGTCAGCCTAAAATCCTCCTCATGGATGAACCTTTTTCAGCTCTAGATGCTATTTCGAGAAAACAGTTGCAGGTTCTGACGAAAGAATTGCATAAAGAGTTTGGGATGACAACGATTTTTGTGACCCATGATACGGATGAGGCCTTGAAGTTGGCGGACCGTATTGCTGTCTTGCAGGATGGAGAGATTCGTCAGGTGGCGAATCCCGAGACGATTTTAAAAGCTCCTGCCACAGAATTTGTAGCAGACTTGTTTGGAGGTAGTGTTCATGACTAATTTAATTGCAACTTTTCAGGATCGTTTTAGTGATTGGTTGACAGCTCTATCTCAACATTTGCAGTTGTCACTTTTGACCTTGTTGCTGGCCATCTTTATAGCGATTCCCTTGGCTGTTTATCTTCGCTATCATGAGAAGCTGGCGGATTGGGTCTTACAGATTGCAGGGATTTTCCAGACCATCCCGTCTCTGGCCTTGTTGGGGCTCTTTATCCCCTTGATGGGAATTGGGACCTTACCAGCTTTGACAGCTCTTGTGATTTATGCGATTTTTCCGATTTTACAAAATACCATTACTGGGTTGAAGGGAATTGATCCAAGTCTGCAGGAGGCTGGGATTGCCTTTGGGATGACCAGATGGGAACGTCTCAAGAAGTTTGAAATTCCACTGGCCATGCCTGTTATCATGTCTGGGATTCGGACGGCAGCGGTCTTGATTATCGGTACAGCAACCTTGGCTGCCTTGATTGGTGCAGGGGGACTGGGTTCCTTTATCCTTTTGGGAATTGACCGTAATAATGCCAGTCTGATTTTGATTGGGGCCCTTTCTTCTGCAGTGCTTGCCATTGCCTTTAACTTCCTGCTAAAAGTGATGGAAAAAGCAAAATTGCGGACGATTTTCTCTGGTTTTGCCTTGGTGACCATATTACTCGGTCTGTCTTATAGTCCAGCTTTATTAGCTCAAAAAGAGAAAGAAAACTTGGTTATTGCTGGGAAATTAGGACCGGAACCAGAAATTTTGGCCAATATGTATAAACTCCTCATTGAAGAGAATACCAGTATGACTGCGACTGTTAAGCCGAATTTTGGGAAAACAAGCTTCCTCTATGAAGCTCTGAAAAAAGGGGATATTGATATCTATCCTGAATTTACTGGTACGGTGACTGAAAGTTTGCTTCAGCCATCACCGAAAGTGAGTCACGAGCCAGATCAGGTTTATCAAGTGGCGCGTGATGGCATTGCCAAACAGGATCATCTTGCCTATCTCAAACCTATGTCTTATCAAAATACCTACGCTGTAGCTGTTCCGAAAAAGATTGCTCAAGAATATGGCTTGAAGACCATTTCGGACTTGAAAAAAGTAGAAGGGCAGCTGAAGGCCGGTTTTACTCTCGAGTTTAATGATCGTGAGGATGGAAATAAGGGCTTGCAATCAATGTATGGTCTCAATCTCAATGTAGCGACCATGGAGCCAGCCCTTCGTTACCAGGCAATTCAGTCAGGCGATATTCAAATCACAGATGCCTATTCGACCGATGCAGAGTTGGCGCGTTATGATTTACAGGTCTTGGAGGATGACAAGCAACTCTTCCCACCTTATCAAGGGGCACCACTTATGAAAGAAGCTCTTCTCAAGAAACATCCTGAGTTGGAGAAAGTTCTCAATAAACTAGCTGGTAAAATTACTGAAAGCCAGATGAGCCAGCTCAACTACCAAGTCGGTGTTGAAGGCAAATCCGCAGAACAAGTAGCCAAGGAGTTTTTACAAGAACAAGGTTTGTTGAAGAAATAGTTTGAAAATGCTAAACTCAACTTTGTTAAATGACCATACAGAAGAATGCTCAGACAATCTTGTCTGGGCTTTTTTGGTGTCAGAATTAATGATTATCATTTTTAAATGGAAAATAAGAGGAAATTTTCAGGATTTTCTAAAATTTTACTGTAAATACACTTGACTATTCACAAAATAGGTGTATAATGTGTTGTGA
>CAUVMH010000039.1:0-13287 GCA_963552835.1 uncultured Streptococcus sp.
ACCTCCATATTTGTAAGACTATTATAAAATCCAAATATGAAATGTTTATGAAATCAAAAAATTTTTTTCTTTTTATTTTTGAAAAATGAAAAAGCTAGCTACTGCTAACTTTCTTCATTTTAGAACACGTTTTACCAATCAAAAATCGACTCCATGCCATAAATGATAGTTCTTGATGTCAAGCTCTTCCGATAGTCGAGCTGTACCTCTAGCCTTCTTTGGAAAACAAAAAGAGCTAGCCAAAGCTAACTCTTACCCTATGCGGAGAGAGGGACTTGAACCCTCACGACCTAAAGCGGTCACAGGATCCTTAGTCCTGCGCGTCTGCCAATTCCGCCATCCCCGCGTCGATTACTTTACTAGTATATCAACTTTCAAAATCTTTGTCAACACTTTTTTCAGATTTTTTTCATTTTTCCAAGGGAATCATTCTTTAATTTCAGACAGATTTTCATCCAGTAATTTTGCTCCCAATGTGTTCTTAAAATGTCCAAGAGCAAACTGATGATTTTCTGGCCAGATAGAGGCAACCGCAGGCTTGACAACCTCGATTTGATAACCTAGATTATAAGCATCAATAGCCGTATGAAGAACACAAATATCCGTCAAAACACCTGTTAAGATAACAGTATCAACCCGACGTTCCCGCAAACGAATATCAAGATCCGTTCCTGAAAATGCTGAATAGTGACGCTTGTCCATCCAAAAGACGCGATTATCCGCCTCATGCTCAGCATAAAAGTCAGCTAGGGGACCATAGAGATTACGACCACTAGTTCCGATGATGTTGTGCGGTGGAAAGAGCTTGCTTTCTGGGTGGAATGTATCCTTCTCCTCATGGGCATCAATGGTGAAAAAGATATAGTCCCCACGTTCAAAAGCCAATCTGGTTACCTGATCAATGGCTTTTGATATTGCTTGAGCAGGTGCTCCAGCAGTTAGCTTTCCATGGTCTGCTACGAAATCCTCTGTATAGTCAATCGAGATTAAAGCCTTTGCCATTAGTAGTCCCTCTTTTTCACTTCCTCAAAAATATCACCAATTAGAACTTTGAGATAAGTCCCCTTCATTCCGAGTGAACGGCTCTCAATAATTCCAGCCGACTCCAATTTACGAAGCGCATTGACAATCACTGAGCGCGTAATGCCAATACGATCTGCAATAACTGATGCAGTCAGCTGCCCTTCATTTCCATCCAACTCAGCTAAAATAGCTGATACGGCACGAAGTTCTGAATAGGAAAGGGTATTAACCGCCATGGTAACAGCAGTACGACGGCGAATATTTTTCTCATCCTCTTCACGTTGGAAGTTCAAGAGTTGAATCCCTACCACCGTGCTCGCAATCTCAACAAGAATCAAATCTTCATCTTCAAATTTCTTATCATTGCGCCAAATGATCAACGAACCTAGGCGAATCCCTGACACATGAATCGGAGCAATGGTCGTCAAACCATCTGGAAAATCTGCACGGCTCTCTACAGGGAAAATGGTCAAATCATGTTCAACAGGAAGGTTGGCTTCCGTATCATAGATCATGTTTGCACCTTGAATATAATCATCTGGAAAAATCTTAGTTTGAAAAAACTGCTCTACACGATCTGTATTCGTTTTATAACGCATGAAGTAGCCTAAAAGGCGTCCCTTGCTATTCACAATACAAGCGTTACAATCAATAATATCTGCCAACTGGCGTGTAATCGCATTGTAAGGAAGTTCATCTTGAAGTTGCTCCTCTGAGCGTTTCAAAATAGAAGTAATTTTTCTTGTTTTTTCTAATAAGTGTGCCATTTTTTACCTCGCATTTAATCGCTACCATTATAACATAAAGAGCGTGAATTTTCAATTATTATCTGAAAATTGCTTATTTAATTGCAATTTTGAACAGCAAAAATATTTTAGAAAAATAAGATCTTTTGTGTTGACAGCAAAAATAAATTTTGTTATTATAACATTATAAGAAGATGACATGATAAATCCTTTTCCGTTTCACCTATCCTTTACTATCACCATCTTCTTTTACTATCGGTCTCCTTATATATAAAAGCGATTCACAGTGTGAATCGCTTTTTTCTATTTGTCTCCTTTGTTACGAATAACAAAGCCGGTCTTCTTTTCGCTTGAAGTGTTGCGAGGTTTTTTATTGTCTTTATTACGGTAACGTCTGTCTTTATCAAAACGATCGTTTCCGCGGTTGCCTTTCTTGAAGTCATCACGGCGACCATTGCCACGGCGATCACGATCTCGACGGTCGTCTCCACGACGGCCTCCACGACCTCCCTTACCTTTGCCACCAAAGCCATTACCTGATGGTTTAAATGGCAGTGGTTTTTCACGCGCAATCTCCACTTCAGGAAGGCTGTCTGGATCTTGGACTGTCAGACTCAAGATATACATAGCCAATTCTTCTGGACTAAATTCAGCAGCTAACTTACGAGCATCTTTAGCAAATTTCTCAAAGTTCCCACGAATAGTTTCATCCGCAAAATCGCGTTCGATTTTCTTGAGAGCTACGTGTTTTTTTGCTTGGAAGGCTTCTTCTGCGCTTGCAGGTTTAAGCCCTTTCATGCGTTTCTTGGTCAAGTTTTCAATAATTTGAAGGTAGCCCATTTCGTTTGGAGCAACGAAGGTAATCGATTGACCTGACTTACCAGCACGACCTGTACGACCAATACGGTGAACATAACTTTCAGGATCTTGTGGAATATCGTAGTTGTAGACATGGGTCACACCTGAAATATCCAAACCACGTGCTGCCACGTCTGTCGCAACTAGAACATCAAGATTGCCATTTTTAAAATCACGAAGGACACGAAGACGTTTGTTTTGGTCCAAATCACCATGAATGCCTTCTGCACGGAAGCCACGGATTTTAAGTCCACGAGTCAATTCATCCACACGGCGTTTGGTACGACCAAATACGATAGCAAGTTCTGGTTGTTCCACATCCATGAGACGAGTCATGGTGTCGAATTTTTCTTGTTCCTTGACACGGATATAGTACTGGTCCACCAGCTCTGTTGTCAATTCTTTGGCAGCAATCTTCACATGTTCAGGCTCTTTCATAAACTGAACACCGATACGTTTGATAGCATCTGGCATGGTTGCTGAAAAGAGCAAGGTTTGACGACTTTCAGGGACACGCGAGATAATAGCTTCGATGTCTTCAAGGAAGCCCATATTGAGCATTTCATCCGCTTCATCAAGGATGAGGGTTTCAATATCGTGCAACTTCAAAGCCTTGCGTTTGATCAAGTCCAAGAGACGGCCTGGTGTTCCGACAACGATGTGGGCACCAGATTTAAGGGCTTTGATTTGTTTTTCGATACTTGAACCACCGTAAACTGAACGAACTTTCACTCCCTTGCTACGACCAAAGCGGAAGAGTTCTTCTTGACTTTGAACAGCAAGTTCACGAGTTGGAGCGATAACCAAGGCTTGGATGGTCGCTTCTTCTGTACGGATTTTTTCAAGAGTTGGCAAGCCAAAGGCTGCAGTTTTTCCTGTACCAGTCTGAGCTTGACCGATAACGTCTTTTCCTTCGAGAGCCAAGGGAATGGTCTGTTCTTGGATAGGACTGGCTTCTACAAATCCAGCTTTTTCAATCTCTGCTAGCAATTCAGCAGACAAGTTAAATTCATTAAATTTCACGTTTTTCTTCTTTCTAAAGGTGGTGCGAAGCCACCCTATAGGGCTTTAGTTTATACTTTTCTTTTCATGACGTATCTTCAACAAAAACGAGATACCGTGTTGCTTCTTTTCCACGAAAGAAAAGTACTGGTTTCTTTGCAACTTATCTAGTATAACACAAGACCAGAGCAAAAGATAGTAGAATCCTTTAGGAAAACTATGTAAACGATTTTCTAGCTGTAAAGTAGACTGAAACTTGTTTATCAAAGGATTTGAAGGGACCATTTCAAACGTACTTCATTTCCCGTAGCAGATTTGTGCAAAAAGTGTTTTCTTGTGCTAGAATGAAAGTCGAATAGGAGGAATAAAAATGTTAACATACGATTTAATTGTTATTGGATTTGGTAAGGCTGGTAAAACACTAGCTGGTAAATTGGCTTCAGCTGGCAAAAAAGTTGCCCTCGTTGAACGTAGTAAAGCTATGTATGGCGGAACTTGTATCAACATCGGTTGTATCCCAACTAAGACCTTGTTAGTTGCTGCTGATAAAGATTTGTCTTTTGAAGAAGTCATTGCTACCAAAAATACTATCACTGGTCGCCTCAATGGTAAAAACTATGCGACTGTTGCTGGTACAGGAGTAGATATCTTTGATGCGGAAGCTCACTTCCTTTCAAACAAAGTCATTGAGATCCAAGCTGGTGATGAAAAGAAAGAACTAACTGCGGAAACAATCGTCATCAACACTGGTGCTGTTTCAAACGTCTTGCCAATCCCTGGACTTACTACAAGTAAAAATGTCTTTGACTCAACAGGTATCCAAAACTTGGACAAATTGCCTGAAAAACTTGGAGTACTTGGTGGAGGAAACATCGGTCTTGAATTTGCAGGACTCTACAACAAACTTGGTAGCAAGGTCACAGTCCTAGATGCCTTGGATACATTCCTTCCTCGTGCAGAACCTTCCATCGCAGCTCTTGCTAAACAATACATGGAAGAAGACGGCATTGAATTGCTTCAAAACATCCGTACTACTGAAATCAAAAACGACGGTGACCAAGTCCTTGTCGTGACTGAAAACGAAACTTACCGTTTCGATGCCCTTCTCTACGCAACTGGACGTAAACCAAATGTAGAACCACTTCAACTTGAAAATACAGATATTGAACTAACTGAACGTGGTGCTATCAAGGTCGACAAACATTGTCAAACAAACGTTCCTGGTGTCTTTGCAGTTGGAGACGTCAATGGTGGACCTCAATTCACCTACATTTCACTTGATGACTTCCGTGTTGTTTACAGCTACCTTGCTGGAGATGGCAGCTACACTCTTGAAGACCGTCTCAATGTACCAAACACCATGTTCATCACACCTGCACTTTCTCAAGTTGGTTTGACTGAAAGCCAAGCAGCTGATTTGAAACTTCCATACGCTGTTAAGGAAATCCCTGTTGCAGCCATGCCTCGTGGTCACGTAAATGGAGACCTTCGCGGAGCCTTCAAAGCTGTTGTCAATACTGAAACAAAAGAAATTCTTGGAGCAACTATCTTCTCAGAAGGTTCTCAAGAAATCATCAACATCATCACTGTTGCAATGGACAACAAGATTCCTTACACTTACTTCACAAAACAAATCTTCACTCACCCAACCTTGGCTGAGAACTTGAATGACTTGTTTGCGATTTAAGATTTCAGATATTCTCCACAAGACAAGCATCCATTTTGGTGTTTGTCTTTTTCTATCCAGTTTATCGTTTCCTTACAAGATTATTTGTGCTTTTAGCTGTAAAAGTTTACAATATAAGTGTAGGATGTTGTCTTCATTTTCTGTTAAAAAAGGAGGCTAGTCACATGAGAAAGCAAGTTAAACTACCAAAACACACTTCTTTTTCCTTTCTATCCAAAGAAAAAAGTACAGCTATGAAAACACTGGTTTTCTGTGTCAGTATAGTCTTCATTTTTCTCCTGCTTTGTTGGATACTTTTTCGCTTGATTTCACCTCAAAAACAGTGATTCACAGTCAATCAAGCTGCTGATTTTTACCTTGTCAATTCGAAAACCATTCAAAGTTATCAGTTGCAAAACGATCAGTTTCAGCTCATGAAGACTGAGGATGTCTCCATTGCAGAAGATGTCAATTTCTGGTTTCCTCAGGGGCGGTTTGACAATCGCTATCTCGTTTTCTCATCTGGAAATACCAGAGTGAAAGCATCTACTCAAAACATTGTATCTCTTGACTTTCAGACGGGGGACATCCGGAAAATTTCAACTCCCTTCTATGCTTATTCGGGAGCTGGGGTATCAGACAAGTTCTTCTACACAGGCCAAACTACAACTGAGGATGGTGTTCTCAGTATGTTTGACATTTCAGGAAAGCTGATTACTCAGAAAACATTCTCCGAATCCACTTCCTTTCCAATCCAGTTTCATGGAAGAGGGAATCGCCTCTACCTTGGTCTGGGGTTTCATGATGAGTCCCGTCAACGACCCGCTTTAGTGTTCGATGGCTATTTAGTTGAATTGGACGAAAATGACCAACTAAAGGAATTGTCTCGCACACCTCTGACAAGCAAAGGCAAGATCGTTGAAATGCTGACTTCTTCTGAATTAATCGGTGACAATTATTACAGTAGCGTTGCTTATACCCGAAATACAGAAACTTTCTCCAAGAATCCAGACAATCGCATACTTGTCATGAACTTGTCTAGTAAGGAAAAGCACTTCATCACGCTACCAGAGGACAATCCCAATCTTCTCTATAAAACTCCAAAAGAGGATCGATTGATTGTTAAACATGAGGCGGATGGAAACGATCGCTGTGCCTTATCTATTGTTAATCTCTCTGATGAATCTAGCTATATAATCAATGTCAGAAAAGATTTACCTGACTCTACAGAAGAGATAATACACATCGATACAAGTTTGACAAATAAGGTATTGATCGTAACTAATCAACATTTCTTATTGTATTCATTAGAAAATGGCCAACTTCTAACCAAAACAAAACTGGAACTGAAACAAAACGACTTCCCAATCTCAACTTGGTTTCAAAACTAATCACTCGCAGCCCTCATCGGGCTGTTTTTGTTTCTGCGAAATCTCAGATCTGTCTTTTCCCTCTTTTATGGTATAATAGAAACATGAAATTAAAAACTACTTTGGGCCTTCTTGCTGGGCGTTCTTCCCACTTCGTTTTAAGTCGTCTTGGCCGTGGAAGTACGCTCCCAGGAAAGCTTGCCCTTCAATTTGATAAAGATATTTTACAAAACCTAGCTAAGAACTACGAGATTGTCGTGGTCACTGGAACCAATGGAAAAACCTTAACAACTGCCCTCACTGTCGGCATTTTAAAAGAGATCTATGGTCAAGTTCTGACCAATCCTAGTGGCGCCAACATGATCACAGGGATTACGACAACCTTCTTGACGGCCAAATCCTCCAAAACTGGGAAAAACATTGCCGTTCTAGAAATTGACGAGGCCAGTCTATCTCGTATCTGTGACTACATCCATCCCAGCCTTTTTGTCATCACTAATATTTTCCGTGACCAGATGGACCGCTATGGTGAGATTTACACAACTTATAAGATGATTTTGGATGCCATTCGTAAGGTGCCTACGGCTACTGTTCTCCTCAATGGTGATAGCCCGCTTTTCTACAAACCAGCTATTCCAAATCCTGTACAGTATTTTGGTTTTGACTTGGAAAAAGGATCAGCCCAACTGGCTCACTACAATACTGAAGGGATTCTCTGTCCTGACTGTCAAGGTATCCTCAAATACGAGCACAATACCTATGCCAACTTGGGTGCCTATATCTGTGAAAATTGTGGCTGCAAACGTCCTGAATTGGACTACCGTCTGACAGACTTGGTTGAGTTGACCAATAATCGCTCTCGCTTTGTCATTGATGGACAAGAATACGGAATCCAAATCGGTGGACTTTACAACATCTACAATGCCCTGGCTGCGGTTGCCATCGCCCGTTTCCTCGGTGCAGATTCGCAACGAATCAAACAAGGATTTGACAAGAGCCGCGCTGTCTTTGGACGCCAAGAAACCTTCCATATCGGTGATAAGGAATGTACCCTTGTCCTCATCAAGAATCCTGTAGGAGCGACCCAAGCTATCGAAATGATCAAACTGGCTCCTTATCCATTTAGCCTATCTGTCCTCCTCAATGCCAACTATGCAGATGGAATTGACACTAGCTGGATCTGGGATGCGGACTTTGAACAAATCACTGATATGGATATCCCTGAAATCAACGCTGGCGGTGTTCGTCATTCTGAAATCGCTCGTCGTCTCCGGGTGACTGGTTACCCAGCTGATAAAATCACTGAGACAAGCAATCTGGAGCAAGTTCTCAAAACCATTGAGAAGCAAGACTGCAAGCATGCCTATATCCTAGCTACCTATACTGCTATGCTTGAATTCCGTGAACTGCTAGCTAGTCGTCAGATTGTTAGAAAGGAGATGAACTAATGGTTTATACTTCACTTTCCTCAAAAGCTGGCAACTACCCTTATCAGCTCAACATCGCCCATCTCTATGGGAACCTCATGAATACCTACGGGGACAATGGAAACATCCTCATGCTCAAGTATGTGGCTGAGAAACTGGGGGCCCATGTGACGGTTGACATCGTTTCACTTCATGATGATTTCGATGAAAATCACTACGATATCGCCTTTTTCGGTGGGGGGCAAGACTTTGAACAAAGTATTATCGCAGGAGACCTACCTGCTAAAAAAGAAAGCATTGACAACTACATCCAAAAGAACGGTGTAGTTCTGGCTATCTGCGGTGGTTTCCAACTATTGGGGCAATATTATGTTGAAGCTTCAGGCAAGCGCATCGAAGGTCTAGGGGTCATGGGTCACTACACCCTCAACCAGACCAATAACCGCTTTATCGGTGATATCAAGATTCATAATGAAGAATTCAATGAAACCTACTATGGATTTGAGAATCACCAAGGCCGTACCTTCCTCTCAGATGACCAAAAACCACTGGGATTGGTTGTCTATGGAAATGGAAACAACGAAGAAAAGGTTGGCGAAGGGGTTCATTATAAGAATGTCTTTGGTTCCTACTTCCACGGACCCATCCTCTCTCGTAATGCCAATCTGGCTTATCGCCTTGTCACTACTGCTCTCAAGAAAAAATACGGACAGGACATCCAGCTCCCTGCCTATGAGGACATTCTCAGCCAAGAAATCGCTGAAGAATACAGCGACGTCAAAAGCAAGGCTGACTTTTCTTAAACTAAGGAAAACTAGACCAAAGAACTCCGTTATCTTGTCGGAGTTCTTTTTGTCTGTTCTTTTACCCTTCTCCCTTGCATTTTCTCTCTTTTTTTGCCAAAATAGAGGGGTAGAAAGAAGGTAGCATATGTCTAAATTACAACAAATCCTAACATATCTTGAATCAGAAAAACTAGACGTCGCTGTCGTATCTGACCCCGTCACAATCAATTACCTCACTGGCTTTTACAGTGATCCCCATGAACGCCAAATGTTCCTCTTTGTCCTAGCAAATCAGGAACCTCTTCTCTTCGTCCCAGCCCTTGAAGTGGAGCGTGCAAGCAGCACTGTTTCCTTCCCAGTTGTGGGCTATGTAGATTCTGAAAATCCATGGCAAAAAATGAAAGATGCTCTTCCACAGCTTGACTTCAAACGTGTCGCTGTCGAGTTTGACAATCTTATCTTGACAAAATATCATGGCTTGAAAACGGTCTTTGAAACTGCTGAGTTTGAAAACCTCACTCCTCGTATCCAACGCATGCGCCTCATCAAATCAGCTGACGAAGTTCAAAAAATGATGGTTGCAGGACTCTATGCGGACAAGGCTGTCAAGGTTGGTTTTGACAATATCTCTCTTGATAAAACAGAGACAGATATTATCGCACAAATCGACTTCGCCTTAAAACGTGAAGGCTATGAAATGAGTTTTGATACCATGGTCTTGACTGGTGATAATGCTGCAAATCCACACGGAATTCCTGGTGCAAACAAGGTCGAAAAAGACGCCCTTCTCCTCTTTGACCTGGGTGTTATGGTCAATGGCTACGCCTCAGACATGACTCGTACAGTCGCTGTCGGCAAACCAGACCAGTTCAAGAAAGATATTTACAACTTGACCCTTGAAGCCCAACAAGCTGCTCTTGACTTTATCAAACCTGGTGTGACTGCTCATGAAGTAGACCGCGCTGCCCGTGAAGTCATCGAAAAAGCTGGTTACGGTGAGTACTTCAACCACCGTCTCGGTCACGGTATCGGTATGGATGTCCACGAATTCCCATCTATCATGGAAGGAAACGACATGGTCATCGAAGAAGGCATGTGCTTCTCTGTTGAACCAGGTATCTATATCCCTGGTAAAGTCGGTGTTCGTATCGAAGACTGTGGTGTTGTCACTAAGGATGGATTTGACCTCTTTACCAACACCAGCAAAGATTTGCTTTATTTTGATTAAATCTAGACAAGCAAAAAGTCAGCTATTGAAGCTGACTTTTTTAGTTGATCTTCTTGACACTCTTAAAAACTACAAACCCTACAACCATACCCAAGGTATTTTGCAGGAAGTTTGGAAGGATTTCTGGTAGGGCTGCCGCCCAGCCATTCATCAAAGTTGAACCCAAGGCGTAGCCTCCTACCATGGCAATAGTAGCTAAGATAAGGCCTAGCCATTGAGATTTCCCTTTAAATCCTGCGAAAAATCCCTGTAAGCCATGGTTTACCAAGCTAAAGAACATCCACTGTGGATAGCCTGATAGAAGGTCAATTAGGAATCCTGCTAGTCCTCCAACGACAGCTCCTTCTTTACTGCCAAAGTAAAAGGCAGTAAAGAAAATACCTGCATCCAAGAGAGTCAATATTCCTGTTGGCGTTCCAATTTTCAAGTAATAACCTAGGACTACTGAAAGGGCGGTTAAGAGGGATACAAGGGCGATTTTAGTTGTTTTGGTTTGCTTCATATTGTCTTACTCCATATTGATCTGCTTGTGCAATAGCACGGTAAACGAAAGCTTTCGAGCTCTCTACTGCTGGTAAAAGTTCATCACCTTTAACCAAGTGACTGGCAATGCTTGAGGCAAAGGTACAACCTGCACCAGCATTTTGTCCTTGAATGACTGGGTTTTCTAGAACAGTGAAAGTTTGTCCATCATAAAAAACATCCACAGCCTTGGACTGACTGAGGCGATTGCCTCCCTTGATAATGACTGCTAGCGCTCCTAAATCATGCAATTTCTGCGCTGCAGCTTTCATGTCTTCCAATGTTTTAATTTCCTGACCAGCCAACAATTCTGCTTCAGGAAGATTTGGCGTAATCACACTGACATGAGGGAAAAAACGAATCAACTCTTGACAGAGTTCACTAACAGCCACGTCGTGCGTTTCCTTGCAGACCAAAACGGGGTCCAATACCACAGGCACTCCTGGACGTTGCTTGATAAAGTCCAAGGCCTTCTCAGCCACACTGACAGTAGGAAGAAGGCCAATCTTAATCCCTGCAAACTCGACATCACGCAAGCTATCCAATTCATGTTGAAAAATGGCATCGTCAGTCGGAAAGACTTCAAACCCCTTTTCTGTCAAGGCTGTCAAACAAGTCACTGCTACAAAACCATGCAAGCCGTTTAAGGTATAGGTCGCCAAATCAGCTGACAAACCACCACCACTAAAAATATCATTCCCAGAAAGGGCTAAAATACGATTATTCTTCATAACGAATCTCCTTTAAATACAAGCCATTTGGTGCCGCCGTTGGACCCGCAAGTTGCCTGTCCTTCTTCTCTAAGATGAGGTCAATCTGCTCAACTGGCATCCGATTATTTCCGATTTTGAGCAACGTCCCCACCATATTGCGAATCTGCTTATACAAGAAGCCATTTCCTGAAAAGCTAAAGGTCAAAAATTGGCCTGTCTCATCAACACTAAGACTAGCTTCTGTAATGGTCCGAACCTTGTCCTCTACACTGGTTCCAGATGCTGTAAAACCGGTGAAATCATGGGTTCCTTCTAATTTCTTGACAGCCTCTTGCATCCGCTCTACATCGAGGGGATAGGGAAAGTGAGTAGCATAGTGACGGCGCATCGGATTTTTAGGACGACCCCTATCTACTATAAACTCATAGGTCTTGCTATGTTTTGCATAACGGCAATGAAAATCATCCGCCACAATCTCAATCGAAATCACATCGATATCTTCTGGAGACTGGGTATCCAGAGCAAAACGGAGTTTTTCCTCATCCATCTGATAGGGCAGATCAAAATGAATAACCTGTCCCAGAGCATGGACCCCACTATCCGTCCTACCAGCACCATGAACAGCGATGGCTTGCCCCTTATTGAGTCTCGTTAAGGTTTTCTCAATTTCCTCTTGAACGCTCCGCGCATGAGGCTGGCGCTGAAAACCAGCAAAGGCATAACCATCATAGGAAATGATTGCTTTATATCTTGTCATAACTTCTATTTTATCAGGAAATAAAAGTGTAAACAAGTTTAAAAACCAAAAATTGTATGGGTACAAAATTCCCAGAAAGAAAAACTTAGGAAATTAATCCTAAGCTCTCTTTTGAAGTGCGTACATAACAAAGATAGAAGTGACAATCAACCAACATCCTAAAATGGTGAAGACCAACATACCATTTTGAGTCACCAAGCCAATCGCCCCAAGAATGAAAGGTGTCGTAAAGGCTCCAAAACTGCATCCTAGCACTGCAAAAGATGTTGCCTGATTAAGGAGCTTAGCTGGTATTCTTTCAGAAAGAAGCTGAAAGACAGTGGTCAAGGCTACACTGTAAGAAAAACCTGCCACAACACTTCCAACTACCATCACACCCAATGACGGAGACAAGGCAATCACAATCTGCCCCAATCCAAAGGTGATACCTGACCAAAGGAGCAACCTTTCTTTAAACAGAGAGATAAAGAAAGAAAAACTCACACCTGCCAAGATACCAATCAACTGCATGATACTTAAAACCAAGCTCGATAACTGGGCATCCCCTAGACCTCTTTCCACCATCAGACTAGGAATACGAATGGTGATAGCTGTATTGGTGCAGACAACAACTGCTGCTTCGATAGCCAATAGAAAAATCAAGCCTTTCATTTGTCCTGTCAAACGAGTCGTTTCGGCCTCTTTTTTCTTTGTTTCTTTCTTTTCTTCCCCATAAGGGACAAAGAGCAGATAAAGAATCAATACTAAAAATCCCGCACTGTAGGCCAAGAAGGTCACTGTCCATCCCAAAGATAAGAGTTGACCTACCACTAGAGTCAAAATCGACGCCCCAACAACTTCTGCTGATCCGCGAAGACCCAACATCTGGATCCGTGTCTTTCCATGATAACGTTCGCTGATGATGGAAATGGCCTTGGCATTGATCATTCCAACACCCAAGCCAAATAAAATCCGCATTGCAAAGACAAAGTTGTACTCCTGATACCAGAAGGGAGCTGTTCCACCGATAGAGAGGATGAGAAGTCCCAGACTAATCTGAAGTCGCTCAGGAAGCAAACGCTCCAAAAACCCATTTAAAACCAGCATAATCATAATCCCAAAAGAAGGAAGGCTAACGAGAAGCTCAATTTGTTCTTTGGGGTAGCCTTGATAGTAGTCAAACATGGCTGGCAGAGCACTTGAGATGGAAA
>CAUVMH010000040.1:0-13095 GCA_963552835.1 uncultured Streptococcus sp.
TAACTAAATGATTGAGTTTGAAAAACCAAATATAACAAAAATTGATGAAAATAAAGATTATGGCAAGTTTGTAATCGAACCACTTGAACGTGGCTACGGGACAACTCTTGGTAACTCTCTTCGTCGTGTACTACTAGCTTCTCTACCAGGAGCAGCAGTGACATCTATCAATATTGAAGGTGTCTTGCATGAGTTCGACACAGTTCCAGGTGTTCGTGAAGACGTGATGCAAATCATTCTGAACATTAAAGGGATTGCAGTGAAATCATACGTTGAAGACGAAAAAATCATTGAACTTGACGTTGAAGGTCCTGCTGAAATTACAGCTGGAGATATTTTGACTGACAGTGATATTGAGATTGTAAATCCAGATCATTATCTCTTTACAATCGGTGAAGGTTCTTCCCTAAAAGCGACAATGACTGTTAACAGTGGTCGTGGATATGTACCTGCTGATGAAAACAAAAAAGATAATGCACCAGTTGGAACACTTGCTGTAGATTCTATTTATACACCAGTTACAAAAGTCAACTATCAAGTTGAACCTGCTCGTGTAGGTAGCAATGATGGATTTGACAAATTAACCCTTGAAATCTTGACTAATGGAACAATTATTCCAGAAGATGCTTTAGGGCTTTCAGCACGTATCTTGACAGAACATCTTGATTTGTTTACAAATCTTACTGAGATTGCTAAGTCAACTGAAGTGATGAAAGAAGCTGATACTGAATCTGACGATCGTATTTTGGATCGGACGATTGAGGAACTGGACTTGTCTGTGCGTTCATACAACTGTTTGAAACGTGCCGGTATCAATACTGTGCATGATTTGACAGAAAAATCTGAAGCAGAGATGATGAAAGTACGAAATCTTGGACGCAAGAGTTTGGAAGAAGTGAAATTCAAACTCATTGACTTGGGTCTTGGATTAAAAGATAAATAAAGGAGGAATACATGGCTTACCGTAAACTAGGACGCACTAGCTCACAACGTAAAGCAATGCTTCGCGATTTGACAACTGACCTTTTGATCAACGAATCAATCGTGACAACTGAAGCTCGTGCTAAAGAAATCCGTAAAACTGTTGAAAAAATGATTACTCTAGGTAAACGTGGTGATTTGCATGCACGTCGTCAAGCAGCTGCTTTCGTACGTAATGAAATCGCATCTGAAAACTATGATGAAGCAACTGATAAGTACACTTCTACTACAGCACTTCAAAAATTGTTCTCAGAAATCGCACCTCGTTATGCTGAACGTAACGGTGGATACACTCGTATCCTTAAAACTGAACCACGTCGTGGGGATGCTGCGCCAATGGCGATCATCGAATTAGTATAAAATCATCAATTTTGTTGAGTGTTATGATGATGGAGTCTTGTGCTCTTAGTCTAGCTCTGGTCTACCGCTGGGACTTCGGTCCTAGCGGGAACACTCATCATCATTTGATAGGGTAGACGCTTGTTTACGAAATTGTTTTTTTGTTTAAGAACAACTTCGTAAGCAGGCGTTTTTATTATATAGAAATAATTTGAAGATTAAATTTTTTTGACTTGTCTTAATTAAATAAATGTGCTATGATGTAATCAGGGATGTATTTATCAAGGTTTTGCACTTGTATAAATATGTTACACAACCAATGATTGAAAGTGTCCAGTGTGTAGGAAAGCGTTAACTTGTTTTAGCTAACAAACACCATGAGGGACTCTCTTTTGTTGGGATTTTCTTTTGGGCTTCGTTAAATCAAGGTCCTAGAGGGAATAGCATAACTTCCATACAGAAATGAATTTCATAAAGTGGCTCTTTTTGGAATAGGTCAATATATATATGTGTGTATGTATTGAATTTCATCCGGAAGGTGAAATAATTTTAGAAAAGGAGAGGCAATGAAGAAAAAAGGCAGTCTATTTTTAGTTCTAATTCTGCTTATGAACACAATTTTACAAGGAGTGAGTGGTACTTCTCTTGCCTTCGCACAAGACCAGACCAGCCCGTCTTCTGCTCTAGTGAGTAACCCTGCTGAAACTGCCAAAAAAGAAAACTCGGGAAGTTCTAGTAGTGAAACTCAGAAAAGCACTGTCAATAAGAGTCAGGAAACCTCTAGTAGTTCTGGTCAAGAAAGTAGCAATTCAACGAGTCAAACAACTCCAGCTGCGACTACATCAGAGGAAGATGATGACAAATTGCCACCGGGACCTCCTCCTACGCCGACGGCAATAGTTCCAACTGTCACGATAAAGCCAAATGCAAGGACAGCTTATCGTACAGATGAACAGATTACCACTTATGTGGATATTGATGGAACTAGTTTAACCTCAGACATAGAAGAACCTTATCTAGATATTGAAATGCCAACCACTCTATATCAGGGCGGTAAGGTGCTGAACACAGATGCTTATTTAGATAACTTTACAGTTCCGACCGAAGGTATCACTCTAATCAAAAGTGCAGAAAAAATAGTGGAAAATGGGAAGACGATTTATCGTATTCGTTTCAATTCCATTACATCAACAACCAAGATTAGCATACCTTATGTTTTTAGCTTTACAAACGGGTTAGTTCCAAAAGACTATAAGCTACAACCAAAGGTTACTCTTAAGGATAAGAATGGTACAGTTTTATATACAGGCGATGATAAGGAGTATACTCCAACTTATCCAAATATGAACCTAACAAAGGTAGTTGCTACTAGTAGCGAAGATGGTCAGCTTCTCTACGGAGGGACAGCTAAGACAGAAGATCCGACTAGAATTTCTGAAACCGGTGCAGAGCCTATACCGTTCAGTTTCACATATCAAGTACAGGCAAATTCAGGTCAGCAGCGGATGATGAAAAAAGTCGTCATCAAGGATACGCTACCGACTTATACGAATAGTCAGGGTCAAAAGGTTACTGCTAAATTTGACCAAGCCCTTAATCCTGGCTGGACTTACGATAGTAGCACTGGCACAGTGACCTATACAAAGGAATTCTTAGAAAGTGAATTTGATACGGACTTCCGTCACAATATTGACGTCAGTAAGGCTATGTTGTACCTATCTTTTCCAGATGCTAAGTACAAAGACGGCAACAACAAACCTAATTTTACAAATAAGGCGGATATCACAGCAACTCCTTTCAATCCATCGCCAAATGAAGAATATAAAAATAGTGACGATATAACTTTTAATCTCATTGCAGATGATTTCAGTGGGACGGGGCTTCTTTCCAAAAGGACAGAACACCAGACGGTGCAACACGATGTAGCTGGACTTTACGCACAGCGACTAGACTATACAGTCAAGGTAGAAAACAAACTATCAAAACCAATGCAAGAGATTACTCTGGTTGAAGATGCCAGCAAGTTTGACTCAAGACTGTATTTCACTAGTGTTGATTCTTTCTTTGAAAGACAAGGCTCAAATAGTAAACCTATCAATGATAAGATGGAAATACGTGCCTATAAGAGCGATGGAACTTATGACACTTTTGCTCCGGGGGATCAAATTAATAAGGATGCACAAGACGAACTAAATACTGCGGCTGAAAAGATCCGAAATGGTGAGTTAACGGAAGCAGACGCGCCGGCCGTCACTCCAAAATATACTAAAATAACCATCCACTTTATTAAGGGCTATGAATTACCAGTTGGAAAGTACATTGATGGTTTCGTCTATATGGCTTTTAAAGACCCTTATCATGTTCCTTATTCTGCTGCAAAGGATATAAAAAATGTGGTCGGTCTTGAAGCGAAAGTGAAAAACTCTCAAAATCAAGATGTTCCAATTAATATATCCGATGAATGGAACAAACAGTTTGTACCATTTGTAGAAAAGATTCGTCTATCAAAGAATACAGATGGACAAACTTCAGGTATTGAGGGAGAATCAGTCTTCTTCCTATTGGGATTGAATTTTGAACAGCTTTCTAAAGCACGCTACCTAAAGAATCCAACGCTTGTTGATCTTCTTCCTAAGGGGGTTAGTATTGCACCAGGTGTAGACAAAACAAAAGCGGAAGATATGCTCGAAGCAATTGGGCTAGCAAATCTGGCCATGATTGATAAATTTTCAGTTATTGAAAACTACAATGGTAGTGGTCGGACAGCGGTCAAAATCAAATTAAAATCAGGTCTGGTAAAAGACTTAAATAACGGGACAGGTTATGCTTTCAAACTAAAGGGATTAAAAATCAATAGTGACATTATCCCAAGTAAGGCAGAGACCCCAACTTTCAATAACACGAATGAACTTTATTTCTACCAAGACAATGGTCAACCGTTCCCAGATGCCATTCATTCCGATTCAAATCAGATTGTGGATGACGAAAGAGACATCAACATGAACGGCGACACTACGGACAAGGTCGTAAAGGCAACTTCAAAGGTTATAGGGAATGTAACAGAAAGTCTGCAGAGTGTTAAGATGATCCGTAGTACAGAGCCACTGGTTGAAGGTGGGCCTCAATATTATGGTCGAGACTTCAGTAAAGACGGTATTGAAACAGAGTACGGTGGGTTAACTTCCACTTCGGGTCACTTCCAATATGACCTGCAAGTGCGAAATTACTACGATAAAGATCTAACAAGAGTAGAAATCTACGATGTTCTTCCTCATGTTGGAGACAGCGGTCGAACGACAGCGGGTGGTGCCGAATCTGCCTTTTCAAACACCTTGACAGGTCCAATCACTGTGAAAGTCGGTGATGAAGATAAGACAGCGGATTTTGATATTTACTATCGAACGGATAAATATCCGACCATGAATGCTGACACAGAGGTAAATAGTTCACATTGGACAACAAGTCCAACCGACTACGAAAAAGTAACAGCAATCAAGATTGTTTCTAAACCAACAACGGTCATTCATAAGTACACCGTTTTGCATGCAATCCTGAATATGAAAGCTCCGGCTTATGACAAGGATCATAATATTGGTGGCAAGACGGCTGTTAATACTTTTCAAGTAAAATACAATACTGGTCCAAACTTTGGTGAATCCAATGTAGTTACCAACAAAGTCAACAAGCGAATTACCATTCCGGTTGAGAAGAAGTGGCGTGACTCTGAAATAACACATTCTAAAATAACGGCACAGCTTTACGCTACTTGGAAGGAAGACGGTGTTGCAAAAGAAGAGCTTAAAGAAGAAAAAGAGCTCTCTGACAGCAATAACTGGAAAGACACCTTTAGTCCGATACCAGATGAGGAATCTGCTGCGAAACTATTACAAAAAGCCGCAGCGGAGAAGAAAATCACCGACTTTAAGTACGTGGTCAGAGAAAAGGAGATTCCACCTGAATACGATGCCGATTATAGCGGTGACGCTCAAAATGGATTTGTCATCACCAACACGAGGTATCCGTCAATTAAGATCCAGAAACTCTGGTATGACAAGGACGGCAATCCGATTGCGAATGACCAGCTACCGAAGAAACTAGAGGTTAAGTTGTACCGGACAACGGACGGACAAACTCAAAATGGAGAGCTTGTTGAGACAATTCAGTTGGAACGAAATGCGACAGCTCCATATCTATGGGAAGCTACAAAACGCTACCCACCTAAGGATAAGACCACCGGTAAGTACTACACCTACTACATCGAGGAGGTTGTTCCAAAGTATTATTTGGAAATCAGTAATGCCTCTGAAAAGAAAGTTACCTTTACAGATACAAATATCAGTGAAACGGCAACCCTGACGGTGAAAAACAAGGTGAATCCGACTTATCCAAACACAGGTGGCTCAGGTATCCTACCATATATTTTGATGGGAACTTTAACATTAACATTGGCAGTAATTTTACATTATATGCAAAAAAATAGAAAGGCTTTTTAGGAGGCAAAACAATGAAAAAACTTTCATATTTTCTATTCACTGCTCTTGCAGCCCTAGCGATGATTTTCTCATTATTAGGAACTGTAACAGCATTCGCAACAACAGAGCAAACTTATGACATTGTTTTGACTAAGGTCAAATTGTCAGAAGATAGTTTGAAGAACTTCCCTAAAGGTGAAGGAAAAGACTCTTACACTGGTGCTAAGTTAGACAGCGGCACTTACTTTGGTACAGAAGATACCCTTCCAGGAGTATTCTTCAAAGTTTACCAATACAGTGATTCTGCAGCAGATCATATCGGTGCAGCCGCACAAGGTACTGTCGTTGAAGGACAAACTGACTCTAAGGGTCAAATTACTTTTAAAGGTCTTAGAGAAGGTAAGTACATCATCGTTGAAGACAAGACAAAATCAACGATTGCTGGAAAAGAAGAACTTGCTAACTCAAAGGCTGTACCACTTGTTGTTGAACTTCCAGTTTATAAAGCTGAAGGTGGAACATTTACAACTGGAGCTGATGCCCTCTATGTTTATCCAAAGAATACCGTTGACAAACCAAGTATTGATAAAGTAGTTAGCGAAGACGCTAAACACGATACTGCTCTTGTTGGTGAAACAAAAACCTTCAAGGTTACTTCTACAATGCCAGAAGGTATTAAAGACTATAAAGTTTTAAAATTCACCGATAAGTTTTCAGCAGGTTTGACTTACACAGGTAAACTTGTTGTTAAAAATGGTGCCACTGATGTAGACCCTTCTAACTATTCAACTACTGGTACAGATCCAGTTGGTACAAAAGGAGCAGCAATTAGCATTGCCTTCAAAGAAGATTACATCAAAACACTATCTCCAAAAGATGTTATCACTATTACTTATGATGCAGTCATCAATGAAGAAGCAGTTATGGGTGCAGCCAACCCCAATGATGTTAAGTTGACTTATGGTACTAACCCAGATTCAACAAAAGAAGTTAAACCTAATGAAAACCCAGAACTCCACACTGGTGGTGCTAAGTTTGAAAAAGTTGACAAAGCGACATCAGCTAAGCTTGCAGGGGCTAAGTTTGTTGTTACAAATGAAGCTGGTGACAAGTATTTGAAACAAACAGCTGCATCAGGAACAACTCCTGCTAAAAATGAGTGGGTTGCTAATAAAGCAGATGCAACTGTCTTCACTTCAGCAGCTGATGGTACTTTTGAAGTTAAAGGTCTTCCTTATGGTGAAAAAGGAAATGACAACGCCACTGGTGAAACTAAGTACAAATTGGTCGAAGTTGAAGCACCAAATGGTTATGCTTTGTTGCAGCAACCAGTTGAGTTCACCATCTCTTCAACAACTTACACAGGTGCAATTAACCAAGTTAACAACAACAAAGTTACTATCCCACAAACGGGTGGTATCGGTTCCGCTCTCGTGATTGCAGCGGGTGTCTTGGTTGTCGGTTTAGGTTTCATTGCGAAACGTCGTTCAGCTAAGTAATAAAATGAAGAAGTAAGGACAATCCTTACCTCTTCACTAGGGTATTTAAAAGAGTTGAATATCCTAGTGAAGAGTGCAAGTGCTATGTTTTAGGAGGATACTATGACAAGAAAAAGTATATTGAGCAGTCTGCTATCCATACTTACGGCCATTGTTATTTTGGTAGCTTTGCGGCCATTTACAACCGTCTCATCTCAGGAAAATCAAGCCTCGTCAGATGCAACCTACGATATTGTGTTAACCTTGGTTAAGTTAAAAGATTTGAATGGTTGGCCCAAAGGTGGAGGAAAAGATAGTTATTCTGGACAACCTTTAGACATTGAGAATTATTTTGGTAGTGAGGCCTCAACCATTGATGGCGTTGCCTTTGATATTCACAAGGATAAGGCGGATGGAGAGCTTGTTCAAACAAAGATAACTGAAAATGGTGGTCGTCTCATCTTTAGCGGTTTGAAGGCAGGTAAGTACTATATTGTTGTCAATAAAGAAAAATCAAAGTTAGCAGGAAATCAGATGTTGGGTGATACGACACCAGTTCCATTAGAAGTGGAACTGCCTGTGACAAAACCCGATGGCAGCTATTTCACGGTAGGAAATGACGCCGTTCATGTCTATCCCAAGCAAGTTTTAAAACAGAGAGAAGACAAGACGAGTTTTAAAGTTCGGAAAGAATGGAAAGGTAAAAAGCTAAACAGTATCACTGTTCATCTCAAACAAAATGGGCAAGTCATTGATGAAATTGAGCTGAATGACAGCAACAACTGGGAACATACCTTTATGAATTTAGAAAAAACAGATGCGGCAGGGAAAGATTACACCTACACAGCTGAAGAAGATGTTCCTAATGGCTATACAGCAACTTATCAAAACATGGCAGATAAAACTGGCACGGTGATTACCAATACACTGGTGCCACCGACATCACCAAGAACACCGATTATCAAAACGGGAACCTTAGCCATTTATTGGTTTTTAGGATTTGCCGTTGTCTTAATCGGGATAGGATATAAGCTTTATAAAAGCGAGAAAAAACACTGATGAATCAGTGTTTTTTTATGATATTCCATAGCCGTTTGCTGAAAAAGAGAAAGATTGCTGTTCCGACAATCACAATCAAATAAGGGGCAAGCCTTTGTAATTTGAAACCAAGTTTAATATGTTGGTTGCTAACAAAGGGAATCAAGGGATTAGTAGATACATTTTGCTTTTTTTCACTATCTGAAACAACTCTTTTTGCATTGACAAGGAGCCGTTTGTCATATCTTGGTTCGTTCATACAGGTCATGAGCGTAACCATGTCTTCATTTTCGATTGGTTTAAGTTTTTCGCCTTCGTATTCATCAATGATCTCGCTATCGGTCACTTCGTATTCTAGATTTTTTCCAAGAATATCGAAATAAATTTTATCTCCTTTTTTGAGAGAGGGGAGAAAGTAGAAAGACACGTCATTATAATTAATTCTATGTCCTGCGATAATCGGTCGTTGCCCTTTTATACCCAGAGGAGCAGATGTTCCGACGAGAGTCGCTACGCCCTTTAGGAGCTTATCATAGTCAGCGTCAAGATAGAGGTCGAAATGCTGTCCTAAAGCAGGAATGGTCATGCGTCCAGCGACTTGATTGGTATCTAGCAGATCTGAGTAGGGCGTTTTTTGCTTGGCGTCGGTCTCTTTTTTTGTTAGGAAAATATCTTGGATAGCTCCGGTGACAGTGGTTTGTTCTAAGGCTGTTCGTAGTTTTTGGAATGTTTCCTCGCTGGTCTGCTGATAGGTGCGCTGAGCATTGGATTGCCAAATGTCCTCTTTAATCATAGATAAAAAAGGAAAGAGGAAGAGCGCAATTCCAATTAACAGGAGGCTCAGCCCAAGTAATTGTTTTTTCTTTTTCATGAAAGTGATGTTTCTTTTCCTTTCTTTCTTAACATTTTAAAGAGTAGATAGCCTAAGAGTAGGAGGATGAGTCCGGTAGCAAGAAGGATAAACCATTTGTATTGGGCAAAAAAGTCAATCTTTGTTTTTTTCTCCTTTTCAGCTTCGTGGAAAGGTATGCGTTTGCCTTGAACGAGTAGGCGATGAGAATTGATCATATAAGGTGTGCAAGTCAAAAGAGTGGCACGATCTTCGTCTTCTTTAACCAGTATTGGTTTGAAATCGGTAGGCTCAACGGTTAAAATCTTATCTACCTGATAAGCCAAGGTTTCCTTGATATTGGTGATGTAAAAGACATCTCCGACCTTTACCTTATCCAAGTCGGTGAAAAGTCTGGCTGTGGGAAGTCCTCTGTGGGCGGTGATGACCGTATGGGTGCTAACTCCACCGACGGGTAGGCTGGTTCCTTCTAAGTGGCCTGCTCCGTTTTGCAAGACATTCTCAGATGACCCTGCCCGGATGGGAATTTTTTGATTGATAGAAGGGATAGTGACATAACCAATTTTTTCTTGCAGTTGCAACATGCGAGCATATTCAGCTACACCTTCCTCTTTTTTTCTGCTTGAGAAAGGGTCTCCTATTTTTTCTGGGGACAAGGTGCTATTATAGGCTTTGGCGAGTTCAATACGATTTTCAACATCTTGGTCAACTAATTTACCTTTCTCGTCATCAAATTGCTTTGTCTCTTGCATAGTCACATATTGGTAATAAATCTGACTGACAAAGGGATAACAGATCATCAAGCACCCCAGAATGGTAAGTATCTTATAGGTTAGTCGCAGCCGTTTTTGGTTTTTCTTTTTTCTTGACATGATAGCTCTTTCTATGCTTTTTTCGATTTCCACTTATTCCAAGCCAAAATAATGAAAATGAGAAATAGAATTGCGAAAACGACTAGATAAAGCGGTGGAATAGAAATATGACTAATCGGATTTTTTACTTTTTCTTCACTTGGTTTGTAAGGGATCCGGTGGCCCCGTACAAGTAAACGGTGCGAATTGATCATATAAGGAGTACAGGTCAGCAAAGTCACGTAGTCTTTGTCAGGTACAATATTTAGAGAGTCAAACTGGGTCGGCTCGATCACCGTTATGGAATCAACCTCGTAAGCAAGTGTTTCAGCGATGTTTTGAATGAAAAACTTATCACCCACCTTCATTTTATCCAAGTCGGTAAAAAGACGATTGTTGGGCAAGCCCGTGTGGGCAGTTAGAACAGTGTGAGTATTCTGCCCGCCAATCGGCAAACTGGTTCCTTCGAGATGTCCCACCCCTTTTTGTAAGACTTCTTCACTTGAACCGGCATATATTGGTAAATCAACATCAATTTTAGGAATGGAAATTCTGCCTATTTTTTCATGGACAGTTAGCATTCGAGCATATTCTGCCTGCCCTTTGGCATTTTCTTCTTTGGTATAGGGATCCGTTACTGTCAAATTTTGCAAAGAACGATTGTAGGCAGTAGCTAGCTTTATCCGTTCCGTCACATCTTCAGAAGTTAATTTTTGTGCAGACGAGTCAAAGTCCTTAACCTCTTGTTTGGTCTGGTAATTGTAATAAATTTGGCTAATAACAGGGTAACTGATGATGAGGATACCGGCTATAATCGTTAAGTTTGTCAATAAATTAAAAAATTTTTTCATTATAATCCTTTGATGTTAGCGATATTTCTGTCATTAATAAAATGGTTATATTTTTATTTACCTAACCATTATAACATAATTGGCGGTTCTATTTGCTGATTCGTTACTAAAAAAAACCCGGCTCCAATCTTTACCTCCTTTTTCAAAAAATGCTATACTGGTCATAAGGAAATAAGTGAGGTGTTTTATGTACGATTTCAAAATCCTAGTGATTACATGATTCAGACCTATTTGGAGATGAGCAAAGTGATTGCAGTTGTCGGACTTTCTGACCGTGAGGAAACGACTAGCAATCGTATTTCAAAGATCATGCAGGGACTGGGTTATCAGATCATTCCGGTCAATTCTAAGTTAGCGGGTCAAAAGATTTTGGGCGAGACGGCTTATGCGCGTTTGCAGGATATTCCTATTTCCGTGGATATTGTCAATGTTTTTCGGCGAAGCGAATTTTTGCCGGATGTGGCGCGTGATTTTATTGAGACGGATGCCAAGATTTTTTGGGCGCAGCTGGGACTTCAAAGTCAAGAAGCGGAAGAAATTTTGCGGGTGGCAGGTCGCAATCATATCGTCATGAACCGTTGTATCAAGCGCGAGTACAATCGTTTGGTGAAGGAGATTGACTAATGGCGCAACTAGTCATCATTCGGGGTAATTCCGACTCTGGGAAAACCAGCCTAGCTAAAAAATTACAAAATCATTTTGGTCGTGGGATGCTTGTGATTTCACAGGATCTTGTCCGGCGTGAGATGCTAAAGGAAAAGGTGGAACCAGATAACTTATCTATTTTTCTAACAGAAACGTTTCCACTTGTAGCCTTTCATCAATGATTTACTCTCGCGAATAACTCCAAGCGGCCTTGCATAACGTCTCCCAGTAATCTGATCGTAAAGAACCTACTCTGTTTGAGAATAAGCATAATATTTAGGCAGGTAGATAGATAGTCCAATGATACCGAGGGGAATACTAACAATGATTGCAATGATTGCTACGGTGATCAACCCGTTGTTTAGCAGGTACTCATTATTAAATGCATTAGGGAGCTGCTCAAAAGATTCACTAACTATTCTACCCCAGTGTTCAATTCCTCCATTAGCTACTACGATGTACCACATCAGTACATAGATTAATACCCCGAAGGTGAAAGTCATAATGGACAGCGCCCATATTAGACCCCATAGAAAAAGTAATAATGATTTAACAAGAACTGTTACAAAGATCTTTCCGATCAAATCACTTTGAAAGCCACGAAGAGAATCTTTAAAGCTGACAATTTCTGTTTGCTTGCAGATAAGTTCAATCGTTCGGAAAATAATAGATGCTAGCGCAATAGCAAGAATAAAACTGTTGAAAAAATGATTACTCTAGGTAAACGTGGTGATTTGCATGCACGTCGTCAAGCAGCTGCTTTCGTACGTAATGAAATCGCATCTGAAAACTATGATGAAGCAACTGATAAGTACACTTCTACTACAGCACTTCAAAAATTGTTCTCAGAAATCGCACCTCGTTATGCTGAACGTAACGGTGGATACACTCGTATCCTTAAAACTGAACCACGTCGTGGGGATGCTGCGCCAATGGCGATCATCGAATTAGTATAAAATCATCAATTTTGTTGAGTGTTATGATGATGGAGTCTTGTGCTCTTAGTCTAGCTCTGGTCTACCGCTGGGACTTCGGTCCTAGCGGGAACACTCATCATCATTTGATAGGGTAGACGCTTGTTTACGAAATTGTTTTTTTGTTTAAGAACAACTTCGTAAGCAGGCGTTTTTTAGTATTTTTTACGGAAATATGCTATACTAAGGAAAAAGAAAATCAAAAACGTTCAGATTTTCTAATAATCGTAGAATGGGAGTCTAAAGATGAAGGCTATTATTACAGTGGTTGGTAAGGACAAGGCTGGTATTGTTGCAGGCGTGTCTACTAAAATTGCAGAATTGGGTTTGAATATTGATGATATTTCTCAAACAGTACTGGATGAGTATTTTACAATGATGGCAGTCGTATCTAGTGATGAAAAGCAGGATTTTACAACTCTTCGAAATGAGTTTGAAACTTTCGGACAGACCTTGAATGTGAAAATAAATATCCAGAGTGCAGCGATTTTTGATGCCATGTACAATATCTAGGAGGTCATCATGGATATTAGACAAGTTACTGAAACCATTGCTATGATTGAGGAGCAGAACTTCGATATCAGAACCATCACCATGGGGATTTCCCTTTTGGACT
>CAUVMH010000041.1:0-12855 GCA_963552835.1 uncultured Streptococcus sp.
AAGAAAAATATGATAAAATAGACTCTGTACGTACTTGATACAAAGATGAGGGTATTTAAGTTTTAAAGGCTTTGTCGATTCTCAATTTTATGATAGAAATTTTTTCATAATTTGTTCTTTTCAGTATTTAGTTTGAGCGACACGAACGAGTCAAATCGATGTTATTTGACGAGAGAGTTAGTAAAGCATTTAGCTAATCGCCTAATAGCGATTAGCGTGAAAGGATTAGATGCTTTAGCATCAAACCTTTCTAATGATTTGTATCTTGAAAGTTGAACACGGGCTAAATCCCTAGTGAAAAAGATAGATTTCCTGGTGTGTATCGCACACTGCGTCAATTTATGCTATCATGAGTAATTGAACCCGGCCGAAAAGCTGGGTAAAAAAGATAATCTGTCTTGTCTTCATCGAAGACTTCGCCAGTTTCCTATTTTTACTTTGCTTTTGACGTCCTTGGTATCTTGATCTTTGTAGGCAAGGCGTATAATATTATCAATCCAAAGGGGATTAACATGACAAAACAAGTGTTTCAAACGACTTTTGCGGGTCGTGAGTTAATCGTAGAGACTGGTCAGGTTGCTAAGCAAGCAAATGGCTCTGTTGTCGTGCGTTACGGTGAGTCAACTGTCTTGACGGCAGCGGTCATGTCTAAGAAAATGGCAACTGGGGATTTCTTCCCACTTCAAGTCAACTACGAAGAAAAAATGTATGCGGCTGGGAAGTTTCCTGGTGGCTTTATGAAACGTGAAGGACGTCCTTCAACTGATGCGACTTTGACAGCGCGTTTGATTGACCGTCCAATCCGCCCTATGTTTGCGGAAGGTTTCCGTAACGAAGTGCAAGTAATTAACACGGTCCTTTCTTATGATGAAAATGCCTCTGCACCTATGGCGGCTATGTTTGGTTCATCCTTGGCACTTTCTATCTCAGATATTCCGTTTGACGGACCAATCGCTGGGGTGCAAGTGGGCTATGTCGATGGTCAAATCATTATCAATCCAAGTCAAGAACAAGCAGAGCGTTCGCTTCTTGAATTGACAGTAGCTGGTACCAAGCACGCCATCAACATGGTAGAGTCTGGTGCCAAAGAACTGTCAGAAGAAATCATGTTGGAAGCCCTTCTCAAAGGGCACGAAGCAGTCAAAGAATTGATTGCCTTCCAAGAAGAAATCGTCGCTGCGGTTGGTAAGGAAAAAGCAGAAGTGGAATTGCTTCATGTGGATGCCGACTTGCAGGCTGAAATCATCGCGGCCTACAACAGTGACCTCCAAAAAGCTGTTCAAGTTGAAGAAAAATTGGCTCGTGAAGCTGCAACTCAAGCAGTTAAAGACCAAGTGACTGCTGTTTACGAAGAAAAATATGCAGACCATGAAGAATTTGAACGAATCATGCGTGATGTGGCTGAAATCTTGGAACAAATGGAACACGCTGAAGTGCGCCGTTTGATCACAGAAGACAAGGTGCGCCCTGACGGGCGTAAGGTCGATGAAATTCGTCCTTTGGATGCGCAAGTTGACTTCCTTCCTCGTGTGCACGGTTCTGGTCTTTTCACTCGTGGACAAACTCAAGCTCTTTCAGTTTTGACCTTGGCTCCGATGGGAGAAACTCAAATCATCGATGGTTTGGATCCAGAGTACAAGAAACGCTTTATGCACCACTATAACTTCCCTCAATACTCTGTCGGGGAAACTGGTCGTTATGGTGCGCCAGGTCGTCGTGAAATTGGTCACGGTGCTCTTGGTGAGCGTGCTCTTGCTCAAGTCTTGCCTAGTTTGGAAGAATTTCCATACGCGATCCGCTTGGTAGCTGAAGTCTTGGAATCAAACGGTTCTTCATCTCAAGCATCTATCTGTGCGGGAACTCTTGCCCTTATGGCTGGTGGTGTGCCAATCAAAGCGCCAGTAGCTGGTATTGCCATGGGTCTCATCTCCGACGGAAACAACTATACAGTATTGACAGATATCCAAGGATTGGAAGACCACTTTGGAGATATGGACTTTAAAGTTGCAGGTACTCGTGACGGGATTACAGCCCTCCAAATGGATATCAAGATCCAAGGAATTACTGCAGAAATCTTGAATGAGGCTCTTGCCCAAGCTAAGAAAGCTCGTTTTGAAATCCTTGATGTGATTGAAGCAACCATTCCAGAAGTGCGTCCAGAATTGGCTCCGACTGCTCCGAAAATTGATACCATCAAGATTGATGTCGACAAGATTAAGATTGTCATCGGTAAGGGTGGAGAAACCATCGACAAGATTATCGCTGAAACAGGCGTTAAGATTGATATCGACGAAGAAGGAAATGTGTCTATCTACTCTAGCGACCAAGATGCCATTAACCGTGCCAAAGAAATCATCGCTGGTTTGGTTCGTGAAGCTAAGGTGGACGAAGTATATCATGCCAAGGTTGTTCGTATCGAGAAATTTGGTGCCTTTGTTAACCTCTTTGACAAGACAGATGCCCTCGTTCACATTTCTGAAATGGCTTGGACTCGTACCAACCGTGTCGAGGACTTGGTAGCTATCGGTGATGAAGTCGACGTTAAGGTTATCAAGATTGATGAAAAAGGCCGTATCGATGCCTCTATGAAAGCCCTTCTTCCTCGTCCTCCAAAACCTGAGCATGATGAAAAAGGCGAAAAGTCTGAGCGACCTCACCGTCTACGTCATCACAAGGACCACAAACCTAAGAAAGAATTTACAGAAACACCAAAAGATTCAGAATAAGAAAAGGAGAAATGTATGGGATGGTGGCGCGAAACCATTGATATTGTAAAAGAAAATGATCCAGCGGCACGCAACAGTTTGGAAGTTTTGCTGACTTATCCAGGTGTCAAGGCCTTGGCTGCCCACCGTCTCTCACATTTTCTATGGAAGCACGGCTTCAAACTCCTGGCTCGTATGCACAGTCAGTTTTGGCGCTTTTGGACTCAGATTGAGATTCATCCAGGTGCCCAGATTGATTCAGGTGTCTTTATCGACCACGGTTCGGGCTTGGTGATTGGAGAGACAGCGATTGTTGAAAAAGGCGTTCTGCTCTATCATGGAGTGACTCTTGGTGGAACAGGGAAGGATGTTGGCAAACGCCATCCGACTGTGCGTAAAGGAGCTCTCATATCGGCCCATGCCCAAGTTATCGGGCCGGTAGAAATCGGTGAAAATGCCAAAGTCGGTGCTGCTGCAGTAGTCGTGGCAGACGTACCTAGTGATGTGACAGTTGTCGGTATTCCGGCTAAGATCGTCCGAGTTCATGGACAGAAGGATGAGCCAACGATCCACGAAGTCGAAGAAAAACGAGAGTACTACGTCAATAAACTCGAGCAGGCTAAAGATGCCAGTCACAGATCGTCGGGGTTGTAGAGAACAGTTATATATAAGTAAGGGAAGTGGTCGGAATGGATATTTTTTTTATTATTTTAGTTTTCTTTTCATTTATCTGTTTTTACTTTTACTCTAAACAAAAAGAAATGAAAATGGACATGGAGGCAGATTATAGCGATATTATAGGTCAAAAAGAAGAAATTGATGGGAAATTGTGCTTATTGTTTGAGTACACAAAGTATCAACCACGAAAGTACGATTATATTCTTGATAATTTTTTTCCTGGTCAAAGTGTTTTTGCAATTGATCCGAGAACAAATGAAGCAGATCCAAAACTGGAGTATGTTATATTAGATAGAATAGACCTAGAATATAAGAAAGATAGCAAAGAATTATTCGCCCCTTTTTATATCGTTTTTACGATTAAACCTAGAGAGGAATATAATAACTATTCAACCAGTATAGTCCATAATGCTCCTGTTCAAAATAACTATGCTGGTAATAACTATCAAGATAACAGATATAGCAATTACTATAATGAAATTATTTCAGTGTTGAATGAATACAAAACAGAATTGATTCGACATGGTATTAATGATAGCGAAATTGATAGTATCATTACTTCTCCGCAAGATAAACAAAAATTGGAATATTTCGTAGAAAAGTATGAACCAATTTTAAGAACTATTGAAGTTGCAAGTGCGGCTGCTACTCTTTTTGATTTATTGCTGAAATTTTTATAGATAGTAGGATATAGGAGTATTTTATGATTAAAATCTATGACACCATGTCTCGTGATTTGCGAGAATTTGTCCCAATCGAGGACGGTAAGGTTAAGATGTATGTCTGTGGGCCAACCGTCTACAACTATATCCACGTGGGGAATGCCCGATCGACGGTAGCCTTTGATACCATTCGTCGCTACTTTGAATACCGTGGGTATGAGGTTACCTATATTTCAAATTTCACGGATGTGGATGATAAGATTATCAATCGCGCCAAGGAAGAAGGCATCACGCCTCAGGAGGTTGCGGACAAGTACATTGCGGCCTTTCGTGAGGATGTGACGGACTTGGGCGTGAAACCTGCGACTTGCCATCCACGTGTAGTAGAGTTTATGGAGGACATCATTCGTTTTGTCGCTGACTTGATTGAAAAAGGCTTTGCTTACGAGAGCCAAGGGGATGTCTATTTCCGTGTGGAAAAATCTCACAACTATGCTAAGTTAGCCAATAAAACCTTGGAAGATTTGGAGCTGGGTGCTTCAGGTCGAACAGATGAAGAAACGGCTCGTAAGGAAAATCCTGTGGACTTTGCCCTCTGGAAAGCTGCCAAGCCAGGTGAGATTTCTTGGGACAGTCCTTGGGGACCTGGTCGTCCGGGCTGGCATATCGAGTGTTCGGTTATGTCAACAGAGATTTTGGGCGATACCATCGATATTCACGGTGGTGGAGCTGACCTAGAGTTTCCTCATCATACCAACGAAATAGCCCAATCAGAAGCTAAAACAGGTAAGACTTTTGCCAACTACTGGATGCACAATGGCTTTGTCAATATCGACAATGTCAAGATGTCTAAGTCTTTGGGGAACTTTATCACTGTTCATGATGCCCTCAAAACCATCGATGGTCAAGTCATTCGTTTCTTCTTTGCGACTCAACATTACCGCAAGCCTATCAACTTTACGGAAAAAGCAGTTCGGGATGCCGAGACCAACCTTAAGTATCTGAAGAATACTTATAAGCAACCATTTACTGGAAATGTAGATGCTCAAGAATTGCAAGCATTTAAAGATAAGTTTGTGGCGGCTATGGATGAGGACTTTAACTCTGCTAACGGTATCACAGTTGTCTTTGAAATGGCCAAGTGGATTAACTCGGGTAACTATGATGCAGCTGTCAAGGAAGCTCTTGCGGCTATGTTAGAAGTCTTCGGAATTGTCTTTGTTGAGGAAGTTTTGGATGCAGATATCGAAGCCTTGATTCAAAAACGCCAAGAAGCGCGTGTCAATCGTGACTTTGCGACAGCAGACCAAATCCGTGATCAACTAGCTGCTCAAGGGATTAAGCTACTTGATACCAAGGATGGAGTGAGGTGGACACGTGATTGATGTCAATCTCATTAACGGGATTGCGCTAGCTTTTGAAGGGGATGCGGTTTATTCCATGTATATTCGCCGTCACCTCATCCTCAAAGGCATGACCAAGCCCAATAAACTCCACCAAGAAGCGACCAAGTATGTCTCGGCCAAGGCTCAGGCTCGCCTGATTTCCCTGATGTTGGAGGAGCAAGTCCTTACGGAAAAAGAAGAAGAAATCTATAAACGTGGTCGCAATACCAATAGTCACACAAAGGCTAAAAATGCTGATGTGGTGACCTACCGCATGTCTACAGGTTTTGAAGCAGTGATGGGCTATCTCCATCTGACTGAAAATATGGGGCGTCTAGAGACCTTGATTTCGTGGTGTATCCAAAAAGTGGAGGCGTAGAAATGCTTGCAAAAGAATTACTAGACTGGTTTCCTGAGGCTCAGATTTCAGATCAGCCAATAGAGAAACTAGGATATCTTACACTTCCTCTATCTTCTCAACAGTGGATTTTACTGGAGGAGACCAATCTCACTGAACGTGAAAAGCAGTTAATTGCCCTTTTAACCCAGCAGGAGCAGGCTCGTTCGCTCAATCCTTGGTATTCCTATCTGATTGAGGGAAAGGGGCAGGCGCCTCAAACTTTTAAAAAGATACAACTGGTTTATTGCCATCTATCCTATTACCAACAGGAAAATCTAGCCTCTTGGCTGGATATGATGCAGACCCTCTTTCCTAACTGCCAGACAGTGTTGCAGGTCGGAGTTCAGGACTATGTTTTTGTTCTCCAGCAAGATAAATACAGCTCTGTTCGCTCAATCTTATCCGATACGATTGAGGCAGTAGAGTATGATTTTGGTCTTCGTCTATCTATCATGTTGGGGCAGGTCTGGTCACAGACTGGATATCAGGCTCTGTCAGATTTAATCCAAGCAGAGCGGGACTTGTTTAAGACTTGGTGGCGTCAAGGACATCAAGGTGTTCATACTTTTTCCCAGCTCTATCTTTGGAGTATGGGAGAAAGACTTGTGGACCTGAGAGTCATTAAAGAATACCTACACCAGATGATTTTGGATCAGGATCAGATTCAGGAAATTATCCTTTCTCTCTGGGAAAATAGTGCTGTCCTAACTAAAACAGCCCAGCAACTCTATCTGCACCGCAATTCTCTCCAATACAAGATTGATAAATGGGAAGAATTGACTGGACTGCAGTTAAAAGAATTGACAGATTTGACCTTATGTTATCAATTGATTTTACCGGATATTCTCTAAAGTTTTGTGCAAGTTGCACAGAACTTTTTTATTTTTTTGGTCACCTTGCCATAGAAATGTAAAGCGTTTTCATTTATAATAAAACTATCAAAAAATAAAAGGAGTTCACCTTCCATGGTAGAATTAAATCTTAAAAACATTTACAAAAAATATCCAAACAGCGAACACTACTCTGTTGAAGACTTCAACTTGGACATCAAAGATAAAGAATTTATCGTTTTCGTAGGTCCTTCAGGATGTGGTAAATCAACAACTCTTCGTATGATCGCTGGTCTTGAAGACATTACAGAAGGTACTGCATCTATCGATGGCGTGGTTGTCAACGACGTAGCTCCAAAAGACCGTGACATTGCCATGGTATTCCAAAACTACGCTCTTTACCCACACATGACTGTTTATGACAACATGGCTTTCGGTTTAAAATTGCGTAAGTACAGCAAAGAAGACATCGACAAACGTGTACAAGAAGCTGCTGGGATTCTTGGCTTGAAAGAATTCTTGGATCGTAAACCAGCTGACCTCTCCGGTGGTCAACGTCAACGTGTTGCCATGGGTCGTGCCATCGTCCGTGATGCAAAGGTGTTCTTGATGGACGAACCTTTGTCAAACTTGGATGCCAAACTTCGTGTATCTATGCGTGCTGAAATTGCGAAGATTCACCGTCGTATCGGTGCTACAACTATCTACGTAACCCACGACCAAACAGAAGCGATGACACTTGCAGACCGTATCGTTATCATGTCAGCAACTAAGAACCCAGCTGGCACAGGTACTATCGGACGTGTAGAACAAATCGGTACACCTCAAGAAGTTTACAAAAACCCAGTTAACAAGTTCGTAGCAGGATTTATCGGAAGCCCAGCTATGAACTTCATCAATGTGAAATTAGAAGGCAATGAAATTGTTTCAGACGGTTTCCGCTTGAAAGTGCCAGAAGGTGCTTTGAAAGTTCTTCGTGAAAAAGGATATGAAGGTAAAGAATTGATCTTCGGTATTCGTCCAGAAGACGTGAATGCAGAGCCTGCTTTCCTTGAAACATTCCCAGAATCAGTTGTCAAAGCTACTATCTCAGTATCAGAATTGCTTGGTTCAGAATCTCACCTTTACTGTCAAGTTGGTAAAGATGAATTTGTTGCTAAAGTGGATGCTCGTGACTACTTGCAAACAGGCGCAACAGTTGAACTTGGATTTGACTTGAACAAAGCACACTTCTTCGACGTAGAAACTGAAAAAACAGTCTACTAAGTAAATGAAATGTCAAAACACTGCTAGAGAAATCTGGCAGTGTTTTTCTTTTAAATGCTTGTTATTGGTATAAAAACAGGCTTTTCTAGTTTTCATATCCTTAAAAAAGTGATAAAATGGTAGGAAGAATTGGAGAGTATAGATGCCGAAAGAAGTGAATTTGACGGGCGATCAGGTAGTCGCTTTAACGAAAGAATATTTAACAAAGGAAGACGTTGCTTTTGTACAAAAAGCATTGATTTACGCAGTTGATTGTCATAGTGGTCAATACCGAAAATCAGGTGAGCCCTATATTATCCATCCTATCCAAGTGGCAGGAATTCTGGCTAAGCTCAAACTGGATGCCGTAACTGTTGCCTGTGGTTTTTTGCATGATGTAGTTGAGGACACAGATGCGACACTGGATGATTTGGAGCGTGAGTTTGGTCATGATGTTCGGATTATCGTTGATGGAGTGACCAAGCTTGGTAAGGTTGAGTACAAATCACTCGAGGAACAATTGGCTGAAAATCACCGCAAGATGCTCATGGCCATGTCTGAAGATATCCGTGTTATTTTGGTCAAACTATCGGACCGTTTGCACAATATGCGGACTCTCAAACACCTGCGAAAGGACAAGCAAGAACGTATCTCCAGAGAAACCATGGAAATTTACGCACCACTAGCTCATCGTCTAGGGATTTCCAGTGTCAAGTGGGAGTTGGAAGATTTATCTTTCCGTTACCTCAATCCAACTGAGTTTTACAAGATTACTCACATGATGAAGGAGAAACGCAGAGAACGTGAGGCTTTGGTCGATGAAGTCGTAACCAAGTTGGAGGACTATGCTACCGAACGCAATCTCAAAGGGAAAATCTATGGTCGTCCTAAGCATATCTATTCTATCTATCGCAAGATGCAGGATAAGAAGAAACGCTTTGAGGAGATTTATGACCTGATTGCCATTCGCTGTATCTTAGATACCCAGAGTGATGTCTACGCTATGCTGGGTTATGTGCATGAACTTTGGAAACCCATGCCAGGCCGCTTCAAAGACTATATCGCTAATCGTAAGGCCAATGGATACCAGTCTATCCATACGACCGTTTATGGACCAAAAGGGCCGATTGAATTCCAGATTCGGACCAAGGAAATGCACGAAGTGGCTGAGTACGGGGTAGCAGCTCACTGGGCCTATAAGAAAGGCATTAAAGGGCAGGTCAACAGCAAGGAATCTGCTATTGGGATGAACTGGATCAAGGAGATGATGGAGCTCCAAGACCAGGCTGATGATGCCAAGGAATTTGTGGACTCTGTTAAAGAAAACTATCTGGCGGAGGAGATTTACGTTTTTACCCCAGATGGTGCGGTCCGCTCCCTTCCAAAAGATTCAGGACCGATTGACTTTGCCTATGAAATTCATACCAAAGTCGGTGAAAAAGCGACCGGTGCTAAGGTCAATGGCCGTATGGTTCCACTAACAACCAAGCTCAAGACAGGGGATCAGGTTGAAATTATAACCAACCCCAACTCCTTTGGACCAAGTCGTGACTGGCTCAACATGGTCAAGACCAGCAAGGCGCGCAACAAGATTCGCCAGTTCTTTAAAAATCAAGACAAGGAATTATCTGTTAACAAGGGCCGTGAGATGCTGATGGCCCAGTTCCAAGAAAACGGTTATGTGGCCAATAAATTCATGGACAAGCGTCACATGGACGAGGTCCTTCAAAAGACCAGCTACAAGACAGAGGAGGCCCTCTATGCAGCTATTGGTTTTGGAGAAATTGGCGCTATTACCGTCTTTAACCGTTTGACCGAAAAGGAACGCCGTGAGGAAGAACGTGCCAAGGCCAAGGCGGAAGCAGAAGAGCTTGTCAAAGGTGGCGAAGTTAAGGTTGAGAATAAGGAGAAGCTCAAGGTTAAGCATGAGGGCGGTGTCATTATTGAGGGAGCCTCAGGTCTCTTGGTTCGGATTGCTAAGTGTTGTAATCCCGTGCCTGGTGACGATATTGTCGGCTACATTACCAAGGGGCGTGGTGTGGCCATTCACCGCGTGGACTGTATGAACCTTCGCGCCCAAGAAAACTACGAGCAACGTCTCCTTGATGTGGAATGGGAAGACCAATACTCAAGCAAGGAATATATTGCTCACATCGATATCTACGGCCTCAACCGTACAGGTCTCTTAAATGATGTTCTGCAAGTTCTTTCCAACACAACTAAGAATATCTCAACCGTTAACGCTCAACCAACTAAGGATATGAAATTTGCCAATATCCATGTGTCCTTTGGCATCTCAAATCTCTCAACTCTAACGACAGTAGTTGATAAGATTAAAAGTGTGCCAGAGGTCTACTCTGTCAAACGGACCAATGGCTAATACTCCCCTCAGTTGCTAGAAAGGCTATTATGAAAATCATCATTCAACGAGTTAAGAAAGCCCAAGTGAGTATCGAAGGTCAGGTTCAAGGAAAAGTCAATCAGGGACTCTTATTGCTGGTTGGAGTTGGACCAGAGGACCAAGAGGAAGATCTGGACTATGCTGTCCGAAAGCTTGTCAACATGCGGATTTTTTCAGATGCAGAAGGCAAGATGAATCTGTCTGTCAAGGATATTGGGGGGGAAATCCTTTCGATTTCTCAGTTTACCCTCTTTGCGGATACCAAGAAAGGCAATCGTCCAGCTTTTACAGGCGCAGCTAAGCCTGATATGGCAGCTGCCTTCTATGATGCTTTCAATCAAAAATTAGCTCAAGAAGTGCCCGTTCAGACAGGTATCTTTGGAGCGGATATGCAGGTGGAGCTGGTCAATGACGGACCAGTCACCATTATCCTTGATACAAAAAATAGATAGGAAAACCAAGCCCAGTCGGCTTGGTTTTTGTTTAGAGACAATCCCATGAAGAAATGTGTTTATCGTAAAAGTCTAGATAGTTTTCTCTTAGGTAGTTAGCTGTCATATAATAAAAAGTAGAATGGCAAGAAGTGACGATTGGCATAAGAGAGGAAAATCGCTGAAAACTAGAGAAGGTTAAAAGGACAAATAATAGAAAATCAATGGTGAAAACCCCTAAATAGTAGAAGCGAATCTTTTTGTTAATCTGAGGATAAATCTCAGCGAAGTGATGTTTGAGTCGGAAGACCAAGCGAGACAACAGTAGTCCCTGAGCGAGGAGGAAAATAAAACCAGAGAGCAGGAGCCAGTCCAAAGATGCCTTGGGTCTAGTGGTAAAAAATGTAAATAGCAGCAAATCGGAGACTGCAATGGCTGCGAAGTGTAGTCTAAAGAGCTTTTTCATAGGATGACCTCCCTCTTTTATCTACCTTCATTCTACACCAAACGAATGGGACTTACAACTAAAATAATAAAAAATCCCTGAAAGGAATTTCTTTCAGGAATCAGGGGCTAATTGATTTTTTCGACATAGAGTTGTTTGGCGATATCGATGCTAACTTGGAGATCTTCACCTTTGTTGACCAGTGTAAAGCTATTGGAAAAGCTATCAAACTGCTTAACTTGGAGTTGGTCACCGATATGAATTGCGTGCTTTTCTAAATATTTGAGTAGTTCAAAGCTATCATGAACGCGAGTCAGGAGATAGGTTCCAGCTTCCTGGACGGCTGCTAGTGGCAGATTATTGATTTCAACCAAAAGTTCTCCCTCAGCTGGTATGGTTCCACCGTGGGGGCAGGTTTTAGGGAATCTCAGTAGTTTATCCAGTCTCTCTACGAAGAGATCGGATACAGTGTGCTCTAGGACCTCAGCTTCTTCGTGGATCTGGTCACTGGTATAGTCGAGATGGTGAACTAGAAAGACTTCAATCAACCGGTGTTTGCGATAGAGTTCTGAGACCAGTTTGAGACCAATATCTGTCAATAGATAGCCGTTCTCCTTATCCTTGAGGATGAGATTTTCACTTTTCATGCGTTTGATCATCTCTGTTACGGCAGGTGGAGAGACTTGCATACGGGCAGCAATTTCTTTATTGGTGATTTTCTGCATCTCCGTACCGATTTCATAAATACATTTTAGATAGTCTTCTTTATTTGGCGTCATTCGTTTCCTCTTGTCTTTTCTCTCCATCTAGTATATCAAAAAAAGCTAGATTTCTCTAGCCTTCTGCCCTAATGGCTTTGATTTTAGTCCAGTTCTTTCACTGCAGCAATGGCAGCTTCAAAGTCTGGTTCCGTGTTGATGTTGTCAACGTATTCTACGTAACGGATGACATTGTCAGTATCGAGAACAAAGACGGCACGTGCAAGGAGATGCCATTCGTTGATTAAAAGGGCATAATCGCGTCCGAAAGAATGGTCAAAGTAGTCTGAGAGCATGATGGCATTGTCAAGGCCTTCAGCCCCACACCAGCGTCCTTGGGCAAATGGTAGGTCCATAGAAACAGTAAGAACGACGGTGTTGTCAAGGTTGGCAAGTTCTTGGTTGAATCGACGTGTTTGCGTTGAGCAGACACCAGTATCGATAGAAGGGACAACACTCAAGACTTTTTTCTTTCCATCAAAGTCAGCTAGCGTTTTTTTAGAGAGATCGGTTGTCGTAAGAGAAAAGTCAAGTGCCTTGTCTCCGACTTGCAGTTGTTTACCTGTAAAGGTTACAGGATTTCCGAGAAAAGTGGTCATGAAACTACTCCATTCTTTTTTCTTTTATTTTACCGAGAATTGTCAGATTTTTCCAATGATTTGACCGGAAATTAAGTGATAAAAAAACGCCCATTCATGTGAGAATGACGTTTTTTAATGGATTATTTTGACAAACCTTCAGCAATCTTGTCAAGGTTGTATTTCATCATGCTGTAGTAGCTGTCGCCTTCTTTGCCTTCTTCAGCGATTGAGTCAGTAAAGATTTGTGCGTAGATTGGGATGTTTGTGTCTTGTGAAACAGTCTTCATTGGACGGTCATCGACACTTGATTCAACAAAGAGTGATGGAACTTTTG